>JAUTWY010000002.1 GCA_030838305.1 Acidobacteriaceae bacterium | reverse complement strand
TGGAAGAAGCCTTCATGCGCCGCAAGCGCCGCGAACTGGAACAGGCGCGCATGGCTGGAGGCGGCGACGCGCAGCCCGTGCAGCAAGTCGTCCGCGCGCAGGAAAAAGTGGGCCGCAACGATCCTTGTCCCTGTGGCTCCGGCAAGAAATTCAAAAAGTGCCACGGGGCTTAGCCGCAAAAGGTCATGTGGGGACAGCCGCCTCGGCTGTCCAGCGAGCGAAGCGAGCAGGTTACGTCGCCCGCCTCGACCTGTTCCCGGCCGCCCTGAAGGTCATCTCCTTAGCGCTGCTTTTCGTCTGGGTCTTCCAATCCAGAAATAATCCAGCATAATTCTTCGTGATGTACTCCGCCTCGCGCACGCCAAGTTTCCCAGCCGTCGCATCAATCCAACGCGGCGCGCCCTCGATCTCGCAGAAGTTTCCAATTGGCGTCTCATCGACCACGACCTGCCCTTTCCCATCCGTCCACTCGGCGCGAAACTTCTCGTAGCGGAACGACGGAGAATATCCCAGCGCGCGCAAGATCGCATCCATCTTCTTTCCGTCGCCCACGCCCGTCTCCAATTCCTGGCGGCTGCTGTGCCGCCCCGTCTTCTTCCCGGACTTATGCGTCAGCGTCCACTCAGCGCCGTATTTACGCAGACGCAGCAGTTCCTTGCGCCCTCGCAAGACTCCTCCGGGCAAGTCATAAAGCGTATTCATCTCGTGGGCTCGCCGCGTGACGATGCGAAATCCGGCCGCACGCAGTTTCCGTGAAAGCGCCCGCAAGCCCGCAATACAAAATTTGATTTCGATCTCTTGATTGTTATTGGAAGCCATCGCAGGAAGTATAGAAGGACGGAGGATGTTATGGCATACGCGCTTTGATCGGTTGACGAACGGCTAGCTAAACGTCGGCAACTTTACCAAATCGTTGTCTGGGACCGTCTCAACCGGCTCGCCCGCCTTGCGCCACGCCGTCAATCCGCCAACGATCACGAACGTGTTGAAGCCTTTTTCCCGCAGCAGATGCGCCACCCGGGCGCTGGTCGCTTCGCGCGCTCAAGTACAGTAAAGATAAATGTCCTTGTCTTTGGCAAGGTGTTTGAGTTCCTCCTCAAGGTTGTTCGGCTCGATGCGAATCGAACCCTTGATCCGCGCGGTTCCTGGATCGTAGTATCCGTGGCTGCGGACGTCGACAATCAGCACCCGGCTTGCATCCTCAGAGGCCAGACGCGCGGCCAGTTCATGCACCTGCACTCGCGGCACTACACGATACATCCTGTGCTTGCGATATTGGACGATGCGATAAATCGCATACACCACCAGCGCCGAAATAATCACGCCTTCCATGGCCCGCCCGGCGGCATGAAAACCGCGCAGGATCGCCGCCAGAAAATCACGCGAAAGAAATCCCACCGAAAGATAAGTAAGGGAATACACCAGGGCCCCGCCGAAATCCAGACGCAGAAATTGCCAGAACCGCATGTTCATGCTTCCGGCTAGCGGCGCCGCCATCGTATTGACCCCAGGAATAAACTTCGCAATCACCAGTGTGGCCTTGCCGCGCTTGTAAAACGATTCCGCCGAGCGGAGAATGCAGGTTTCCGGATTGATCGATACGCGGCATAGAAATCCGAGCAGCGCCCAGCCCATGTATCGTCCCAGCCAAAACTGCACAGTGTCGCCTAACAGCAAAGCCGTGATGCACGTGAGCAAGACATACGGACCCCACAAAGTATGAGCCGCCACCGCCGCTCCGGCCGCGACCAGCGCGATTGCAGCCGGGAAAGGGAGCCCTATCGCCTCGGCGAACAACAACGCGAAGGTCAAGGCATATCCGTGCCGTGCCATCGAAAACATATCCATACGCAGTCTTGAATAACGGAAATCAGCAGACGGTACAGTATAAACAAACTCTGTGGAGGAATTAAGGACGGAGGAGTTGAGGCTTGCGGCCAAAGAGAGAGAGCAACAATAATGCCGACCGAGGTTAGGGTAGCGCCTGGCCGGCAGAAAAACGCGGGACGCACATTCGCGTCCCGCGTGATTGCATTTAGAAAAACTACTTGCTCATGGAATCATTGCTCATCGAGCCGCCCTTGAGCATCTTGACGTTCATGATGTGGATGGAATTCTTGTCAGCGTAAACATGGGCGCTAAGCTGCACATGATGGCCTTCATGGCCTTTGAGTTCTTCCGGGTTCATAACATCCCAGCTCTTGCCGTCCTTATCAACGAAGGTATATTTGTCGCCATCAGCCTTCACCGTGCCCTTCAACGTCATCAGCGGTGCCTTCGCGGCGCCCTGATCGGCCTGAGTCTGCGACATGTTGTTATCTTGTTGCGCGAAAGCAGTGCAGCTCATCGCGAAAGTCAGAGCGAGCAGGCAAATCATCACCTTTTTCATTACGATTCTCCTTGTTGCTTCGAGTTTGGAAGTCCGGCCAGATTGATACTTCTCTTACGTGGCCAAGGGTCACGACACGAAGACGGACTGGTGCGCCTTTGGAATATGCTGATTATTTGTGGCCAGAAGTTGCGAAGAGGTTGCTGCGAACCTAATAATTCTAAAATGCTTAATCGCGGAGAGCGCGGAGAACGGCCGCGGAGATTACGGAGGAGATCATTGCGATCTTACGATCTTTGGTATGACTGGTGTTCGCCCAATTTGTGATCTGCCATCTCAGCAAGTCCTGTGAACGGTAATGCACGCGCCAATGATCTTTCCCGTGATTTGGTTGATTTGGAAGAAGGGACAAAGCGATGCTGGTGCGAGGCGAGCGAACCGGTGTAATTCGTAAGACACCATAATTCGCCCCCCGCTGGATAGAGTCCGTGACAGATGTCAAAGAAGAGAAGTACCCGCTCTGGAAATAAAGGCGCTTCTCTGCGACTTCCGCGGCAGTTCTCTGCCCCCTCCGCGATTAAGTCCTTATTTCTCCCGCGCCACGACAAATTCGGGCGCCCACAGCAGCGCCCGCTTGATCTCGGATTCAGGAAAGACGCACAGGGCTTTCTGCGCGGACTCCGCGTACCGTGCGGCACGAGCGTTGGCCGCCTCCAGCGATCCATAGCGCCGCAGAATTTCCATGATCTGCGTGTGGGTCACGCCATTAAAAGTGCGTTCCCGCAAGATAGTGTCGATCTTGCCGCGCTCTTCCGCCGTGCAGCGCTCCAACGCATGGATCACTGCCATGGTAGCCTTGCCCTCGCGTAAGTCGCTCGCCACCGGCTTGCCCAGCATATCTTCGGAGGCAGTCAGGTCGAGCACGTCATCCACGATCTGGAAGGCCATGCCAAGATCGTGTCCATAACGCCCCAGCGCCTCTTCCTGCGAAGCCGTCGCGCCGCCAAGAATCGCTCCCAGCCGCATGCACACGGAAAAGAGGCAAGCAGTCTTGCGATAAATCAAATCGAAGTACTCGTCCAGCGTGATCGCCTTACCCAGCTTTTCCATTTGTAACAATTCGCCTTCGACCATCTGCTGCGTCAATTCGATCAGCGCGTCGAGAATGCGGAAGTTACGCTCCTGCAGTGCCACCTTGAACGCCTGCATGTAGAGCCAGTCACCCGCCAGCACACACTTTGAATTACCCCACTGCGTGTTGGCAGCGGGACGGCCGCGTCGCGTTCTGGCCTCGTCAATGATGTCGTCATGCACCAGCGTGGCGGTGTGAATGATCTCGACCACAGCTCCCAAGCGCACCGCGCCGTGTCCCTGGTAGTGGAATAATTTGGAGGAAAGAAAAAGCAATGCTGGACGGATCCGCTTGCCGCCACCCGCGCGGAGATATTCCCCAATCTCTGTGATGGCTTGAACGCCCGAGACAGTATCCTGCCCGAACTCGTCCTCAAGAGCCGCAAGGTCGTCATGCAGCAAATCGAAGATCTCTTTCCCGTTAATGATGGGCGGCGCGCTCAATGGTAACTTCCCGTAAAAATCGATTCACCGCCGAGGACGCACACGCCGAGAAAAACAATTCCTGCGATCTCTCGGATACTAAAATCCTTCGTTTGTCTCTCCGTTCTCGGCGGTGAAAGGCCTTTCTTAATTCGTCCGGTAATTCATAAACTGCAAATCGATTCCGAAATCGTGCCCCCGCAGCATGGCAATGACTTCCTGCAACGTGTCGCGATCTTTGCTGCTGATCCGCACCAGGTCTCCCTGAATCGAAGCCTGTGCTTTTTTCTTGGAATCCTTTACCAGCTTCACGATTTCCCTCGCCTTTTCGATGGCAATGCCTTGTTGCATCGTGACCTTCCGTTTTGCGGTTCCACCCGCGGCCGGTTCCACCGCACCGTAGGTCAGTCCCTTTAGCGAGACCCCGCGCTTCACTAATTTCTGCTGCAGAATATCGTTGACAGCTTTCAGCTTGTACTCATCCGCGGAGTGGAGCACGATCGCATCTTTTTCCAGTTCGATATTCGATTTTGAATCCTTCAGATCAAACCGTGTGTGAACCTCTTTCAACGCCTGCTGGATGGCGTTCGATACTTCCTGCAAGTCGATCTTGCTCACGATGTCAAAGGTGTTTTCGGGCATCGGATTTCAATTCTTTCTGAAATGATGGAATCTGACTCTTGAGGGTACCAGAAGAAGACCCCGGGAGCAGCGTCAACCTGTTGAAACTTTACTTTCAGCCGTTTCAATTAATTTGAAAAAATTGTAGAAGTTGCGCGATGTCTGCAGACCGAGGTTTTCCGCGGTCAGCCCTCGCAATTCTCCGAGCTTTCGCGCAGTTTCTTTCACGAAGGCCGGCTCGTTCCGCTGGCCGCGGTGCGGCACCGGCGCCAGAAACGGCGAGTCCGTCTCGATCAACATGCGATCTAAAGGAACTTCGAGAGCCGCGTCGCGAATTTGCTGAGCTTTGGGGAAAGTCAGGTTGCCCGCGAATGAGATCATGAACCCCATATCCAGTGCGTTCTTTGCCTGCGCCCATCTTCCCGTGAAGCAGTGCAGAATCCCTCCCAGCCCCTTGGCCGCCCAATGTTCCCGCAGGAGCAAGAGGCAGTCTTCCCAGGCGTCATCGCAGCCCTCCGACGGACGGCAGTGAATCACGATGGGCAGCTTCGCGAATGCGGCCAGTTCCATTTGCCGCGCGAAGACTTCTTTTTGCACATCACGCGGAGAATGGTCGTAGAAATAATCCAAGCCAATTTCGCCCCATGCGATGACCTTAGGATGCCGGGCGAGCCGTTCCATGTTTTGGTAAGATGCCTCATCCGCAAGCTTCGCTTCGTGCGGATGAATGCCCAGGGTGGCATAAATGAAATCGTATTGTTCCGCCAACCGGATTCCGCAATCTGCGTGCTCAGGCCCATCGCCGTTGCCGATGGCGACCATGGTTCGGACTCCCGCCTCCTGCGCGCGCGCGATTACCTGCTCGCGATCGGAGTCGAACTGCGTGCCGTCAAGATGTGCGTGAGAATCAACAAACATTGAGATAAATTATGTGGGCCAGCCGCGTCGGCTGTCTGCCCTACTTCAGCCTCGCCCCCACCGGCACATCCTCCAAAAACCCTGCCAGCACGGGCTTCCCGCCCTCTAGCGACGCCGCCACGATCATGCCATTCGATTCCATGCCGCGCAGCTTTCTCGGCGCAAGATTGGCTACGATCACCACCTTGCGCCCAACCAAAGTCTCCGGTGAGTAAGCCTCGGCGATCCCGGCCAGCACTTGCCGTACCTCGGTGCCAATATCAATCTCCAGGCGCAAGAGCTTGTCCGCCTTGGGCACTCTTTCGGCAACTTTCACCATTCCCACCCGCAGTTCGATCTTGGAAAAATCGTCGATGGAAATCTTGTCATTCGCTGCCGGAACTGCGGACGGGCTCACGGTGGCCGATTGCAGCGCATTCGCCGCCGGCGGTGTTGCCGCGGTCACTGCCGCATCCGCTACCGGCGTAGTTCTTTGCTCTTCTTCCATCTTCTGCATCCTTTCAATCGCGCTCTTGTCGGCGCGTGGAAACACGGGTTGTATTTCGCCTAATTTCGTGCCGAGCCGCAACTGTCCCCAAGCCAGTTCGCTCAGAGCGAGCTTCTTGATGTCGCCCAGCCCAATCTGCGACCAAATCTTCGCCGTGGCGTCCGGCATCACCGGATGGGCCAGGGCGGTCGCAATTCGCAACGCTTCTGCCGCGGTGTAGAGCACCGTCGCCAAACGCGATCGGCTGTCTTCATCCTGCTTTTCTCCTAGCGCCCATGGCTCATTCTCGACAATGTATTTGTCCACCGCCGCCACCAAAGCCCACGCCACTTCCAGAGCGCGCGAAAACTGGAACTGATCGAATAGCGTTCCAAATTCGCGGATGGTCTTTCGTGCGACCTCGGCAATGGCATCGTCCGCAACGGTTTTTGACGCCGCATGAGAGGGATAAGGAATTTCGCCCTTGAAGTAGCGATTGATCATGGTCAGGGTGCGGCTGGCTAAATTTCCCAGGCCATTTGCTAGATCGGAATTGTAGCGCTGCACCAGCGCGTCGAACGAAAACGATCCATCCTGCCCGAACACCACTTCGCGCAGCAGAAAATAGCGCAACGCGTCCGAGCCCAGCACATCGAGAATCGTCTCGGTGCGCACGATGTTGCCGCGTGACTTCGACATCTTGCTTTCTTCAAACAGCAACCATCCGTGGGCCACGATTGCCTTTGGCATCGGCAGTCCCGCGGCCATCAGAAACGCCGGCCAGTAAACGCAATGGAAGCGGACAATTTCCTTCCCGATCATCTGCACATCGGCCGGCCAGAATTTCTTGAACGCCTCCTGCGCGCCCGCGTGCGAAGAGCCATAGCCAATGGCGGTGATGTAGTTTGCCAGCGCGTCAAGCCAGACATAAATTACGTGTTTAGGATCGTCCGGAACGGGAATGCCCCAGGAGAACGTCGACCGGCTGATGGACAAATCGCGCAGCCCCGAGCGCACAAACGAGATCACCTCGTTACGCCGCGCCTCTGGACGAATGAATTCCGGATTCGCATAGAGCGCCAGCAGCTTGTCCTGAAACGCCGAGAGCTTGAAGAAATAATTCTCCTCGTGCACGGTCTCGGTGATGCGGCCGCAGGTGGGGCAAGGATCACCCGGCTGCGCGCCGTCTACATAGAGCTCATCCGATACGCAGTACTGCCCGGTGTAGGTTCCCTTATAGATGAAACCGTTGTCGCGAATCTTTCGGAAAAGCTCCTGAACGCGCTTCTTGTGGCGGTCTTCGGTGGTGCGGATGAAGTCGTCGTTCGAGATGCCCATCCGCTTCCACAACTGGCGGAACTCGGCAGAGATTTCATCGGCATACTGCTGCGGAGTCTTGCCCGCGGCTTGCGCCGCGCGTTCGATCTTCTGCCCGTGCTCGTCCGTTCCCGTAAGAAAAAATGTCTCCGCGCCTAGAAGTCGCTGCCGCCGCGCGATCGTGTCGCAGGCAAGTGTGGTGTAAGCGTGCCCGATGTGCGGTCTGGCATTCACGTAGTAAATCGGCGTCGTGATGTAGAACTTCCTGCTCATTGCGCGTCTTTCTTAACTTCGGTCACTAGAGTTTGTCATCCGAACCGGAGCTAATCCGGTGAGGAACCTGCTATTATTTGGCGCGGAAACGAACGTACGCTTCGACCGCATCACTCATAACCTGCTTCAGCGGCACATGCTGCTCTTCCGCAATCCGCCGGCAATCCTCGTATTCCGGCGCGTAGTTGGTGACTGTCCCGTTCATGCTGGCGATCTTGATCCTGACATCGCCCCATTGGGTGCGGACCGTCTCCCAGCGCCGCGCCAGAGTCTGCCGAATTTCGTCGCGACGCCGCACTCCTAACGTAGTGGTTTCGGTAAAGATGAGTTCTGTCAGCTTGTTGGTATCTTCAGGCCTGCACAGAACCGTCAGAAGCATTCCTGGACGATTCTTCTTCATCTGGACCGGCATGCCAAACGCATCGAGCGCGCCTTCTCCCAGCAACCGGTCCATCACGTATCCGAATACCTGCGGATTCAGGTCATCGAGATTGGCTTCGAGGATGGTAATCGCCTCTGATGCGGTCTTCGCTGCCAACGACTCCGAGACCGCCTCTCCAACGGTCAGACGCACCACGTTAGGATGCCCTGGGAAGTCCCGCGACCCCGCACCGTATCCCGACTTTTGAATCTTCATCTCGGGAAATGCCGCGAAACGCGAAGCCAGTGTCCTCACGATGGCAGCACCCGTTGGCGTTACCAGTTCAGCCTGCAAGCCCGACGAATATACGGGCGCGTGCGCCAACAATTCGACTGCAGCTGGGGCCGGAACCGGAAATGTGCCATGTGCGCACTTCACCATGCCGCCCCCCAGATTCAGGGGTGAACAGATAATCTCCTCCACTTCCAGCGCCTCGGCCCCCACGGCCGCGCAGACAATATCCACAATTGCATCGACGGCGCCAACCTCGTGAAAGTGGACGCTCTCGATGGAAGTATTGTGAATCTTAGCTTCAGCGCGTCCCAGCGCTTCAAAGATAGTGATGGCCGTCTTCTTGGCTCTCTCGGAAATCGAAGCCCCGGAAATAATCTGCCGAATTTCCCCCAGTCCCCGACCATGAGAGTGAGCATGCTCAGGGGGCGCGGGCACTTCTGCCCGCGGAATCTCACCAGGATGTGAATGTGGGTGACCCTCGTGCCCATGTGTGTGCTGGTGGGAATGCGCGTGTGCTTTTCGCTCCCAGTACTCCTCCCGAGGCAGATCCTTTTCCCCAACGACCCAGACGTCCACCTTCGTAGCCGAAATCCCGCTGCGCACCACGCGCGAAAATTCCAGGCGCGCACCGATGTTGAGCGCCGCGACGGTCTCCTCCAGTTTCTGTGGCGCGACTCCGGCGTCCACCAGCGCGCCCAGAAACATGTCGCCGCTCATTCCGGAAAAGCACTCAAGGTAGGCAATGCGCATAAAACTGGGTCGATAACAATCGATTTTTCATCATAGGGAACGCTTCCTGTTGCGTCAAACCAGCCTCCGCCGCGCGCTCTGCTAGAATCGCTATCTTCTTAAGACTCTTAGAGGGAAGCCTTGTACCGCCATCTTGAACATCGTCTAGCCGGCCGACTGCGGGAGTTTCTTCTGCAACGTTATCCGGGCGCAACTCTAGCCAACGTAGTCATTGAGCCGCCTCCGAAAGTTGAATTGGGGGACTTTGCCATCCCGGTCTTTCCTTTCGCCAAGCCGCTGCGCACTGCGCCGCTGAAAATCGCCGAAGCCATCCGAGCGGAGATTGGCCCTATCGAGGGGATTGCAGCCATGCAGGTAGCGCCCCCCGGCTACCTGAACGTTAGAGTCGATCGCGCCTGGATGGCGGCCGCCCTGGCCGTCGACCAAGAGCCGTCGACCAGCACTGCCGCCGGAAAAATTCTGGTCGAGCACACCAGCATTAATCCCAACAAGGCCGCGCACATTGGTCATCTCCGTAATGCGATTCTCGGAGATACGTTTGTCCGCCTGCTGCGTTTTGCCGGCAGGGAAGTAGACGTTCAGAACTACATCGACAATACTGGCGTGCAAGTCGCCGACGTGGTGGTTGGATTTACACACATCGAGAAAAAGTCCCGCGCTGAAGTGGAATCCCTGACCCGCCAACCCCGCTTCGATTACTACTGCTGGGATCTCTATGCCCGCGTCTCGCAATGGTACGAGCAAGACAAGCACAACTTACAAGTCCGCGCGCAAACCCTGCACGGCATCGAAGACCCCGCCAGCGAAACCGCTGCGATTGCGGAGCTGATCTCTACTGCCGTCCTGCAGCGCCATCTCGAAACGATGGACCGTCTGGAAATCGAATACGATTTTCTGCCGCGTGAAAGCGAAATCCTGCACTTGCATTTCTGGGAAGCAGCCTTCACCAAGCTGAAAGACGCAGGCGTGCTCACCTACGAGAACGGAGGCAAGAACAAAGGGTGCTGGGTCATGCGCCGCGCCGGAACAGGCACGAACCGTGTGGGCGCGGGCGACTCGCCCGCGCAAGCCCCCGCCAAAAAGAAAACGAACGGAACGGATGCCATCAGCGAAGTCGACGATCTCCTCGTGACGATTCCGCTGAAGCCTGGCGTTGATATTCGGCCATCAGGTATTTCCGAAGAGGATCAGAAAGTCATCGTCCGCTCCAACGGCACCGTCGGCTACGTTGGCAAAGACATCGCGTATCACATGTGGAAGTTCGGCCTGCTTGGACGCGACTTCGGCTATCGCAAGTTCTACCTCTATCCCAACCAGCACGACTGCTGGATCTCCGCGATGCAAGGCCAGAAAGAACATCCTCATTTTGGTGACGTGGCCGAAATCTATAACGTCATCGACGCCCGCCAGTCCGAGGCGCAGAACACCGTCATCGAAGCCCTGCGCGGACTTGGGCACAAGGAGGCTGCCGACCACTACACGCATTTTTCTTATGAGATGGTTGCGCTCACGCCGCGCTGTGCGGCCGAACTCGGATACAAGCTTAGTGACGAAGACAAGACGCGTTCTTACATCGAGGTTTCCGGGCGAAAAGGGTTCGGCGTGAAAGCTGACGACTTGCTCGACCAACTCATCGTCTCCGCTAAGAGCGAAGTTGATTCGCGGCATCCGCAACTCGCCGATGCCGAGCGCCGCTCCATCGCCACGCAGATCGCGATCGGCGCGCTGCGTTACTTCATGTTGAAGTTCACCAAGCAATCGGTCATCGCTTTCGACTTCAAGGAAGCCCTTAGCTTCGAAGGCGAAACCGGACCTTACGCCCAATACGCCGTGGTCCGCGCCACCAGCATCTTCAAAAAAGCCGCAATTGATCCCGACACGTTTTGCCGGGACATTGCTGGCAATATCTCTGGTCAAGACCTCGCGAAATTCCTGGAGGGGGAGAGCGCAGATGAGTTCTGGGAGTTGTGGCTGGCGTCGGCGAAAACTTCCTACATCGTGCACCAATGTATTTCAACCACCGAGCCGGCCTACCTTGCCAAGCACGCCTTCCAACTGGCGCAACTCTTCAATACCTTTTACCATCGCCATCCCATTCTGAGTGAGAGCGATGAAAAGCGAAAACAATTTCTGCTGGCCACGGTAGCCGTAGTCCGCCGCGAACTGATTCGCACCCTGGCGGTCATGGGCATCACGGTGCCACCGGTCATGTAGAATTCCGCAGATATGGTGCGGCCGCACGCGCCCGCACAACTCACCCCAGGAAGAATGTCAACGACCACGAATCCGCCGACCCCCGGCCGCCCATGGCTTCGCGTCATCGTCCGAAGCTTTCTCATTCTTGTGATCTTGCTCGCGGCCGCGGGGTTCCTCTATGAAAATATTTCAGAAACACGCGACCGCCGTTTCAATCGCATGCCCGGCGAACTAGTCGAAGTCGGCGGATACAAGATGCACATCGACTGCACCGGGCAGGGAACTCCTGTCGTGATACTCGACGCCGGCCTGGGTGACAGTTACATCTCCTGGCGTAAAGTGCAGCCCCAGATGTCTCAACTCACCCGTGTTTGTTCCTACGATCGCGCCGGCCTTGGATATAGCGAATCCAGCCCGAGTGAGCGCACCAGCAAGGTCTTCGCCGAAGAGTTGCACACACTTCTGCACAATGCCGGCATCACAGGCCCCGTCATTCTCGTCGGCCATTCCATGGGCGGATACGACGTGCGCCTGTTTGCCAGCCGCTACCACGACGGCGTTGCCGGGATGGTCCTGGTCGACGCTTCGCATCCCGAGCAGAGAAAGCGCTTTCCCCCTGCGCTGAACGATTTGGATGCGGGGTGGATTCGTGATGAAGAGTTTTTGGAATTCACCATGCCACTGGGAATCCCTCGACTGCTGGGTTTTTGCGGCCACGACGCCGTAGTCCGCGCCGCCGAATGCAATTTTCGCAATGCGCGAGAAGCAGTCGCGGAGTTGAAAACATTTCCCGAAAGCGCGGCTCAAACCGCCACCACAGGCTCCCTCGGTGATATGCCGTTGGTGGTTCTCTCGCACGACCCCAGCACGCCTCAACCTGACTTGCCAGAAGATCTGGTCAAGCCCACCAATGATGCCTGGCAACAAATGCAGACGGAATTAGCGCAACTCTCGAGCCGCGGTACGCAAGTGATCGCGAAGAACAGCGGGCATTACATCCAGCACGACCGCCCCGACGTGGTCAATGACGCCGTCCGTAATGTAGTGAGCCAGGTCCGCGAAAAGTCCACGCCGGCCTCCTCGCGTTGAGGAACTGGCGGATTGCTCATTGCTGATCTGATTGGTTGACTACTCCGTCGAGACGCAATCAGCAATCAACAATCGATCCCGAAACCTGCTAATGTGAGTTTTTTCTCCAAAAAGTTCCGCCTGCTCTGCCCAGGAGGATGAACATGTTTTCGCTCCATGACTGCCGGCGTGCCCAAGCGTGCTACTGCTTCTTTTTGCTGCTGGCTCTGTCCAGCACTTTTACTTGGGCGCAAGAGCAAGAGCAGCAGAACAATCAGAACCAAGCTCCCCAGAACCAAGCGCCGCAGAACCAAGCGCCGCAGAACCAGGTGCCGCAGATTGTGCCGTCTCAGCCCAAACAGCGCCTTCGCATCGGTCTTGCGCTCAGCGGCGGCGGTGCGCTCGGCCTGGCTGAAATCGGCGTGCTCCAGTGGCTGGAGGAAAACCGCATACCTGTAGATCGCATCGCCGGCACCAGCATGGGCAGCATCATCGCAGCCATGTACGCCTCCGGCATGTCGCCCGCGGAAATTACAAAATTTGCCGCAGGCATTGACTGGATTGAAGCCCTGCTCCCGGAACCCACTTACTCGCAGCTCGCCTATCGCCGCAAACAGGATCGCCGCGATTATCAGATCAACGCAGCCCTCGGTTTGAAACACGGATTGAAGGGTCCGAATGGTTTCAGTCCCGGCCACGGCATTGGCCTGCTGCTGGATCGCATCGCCTTTCCGGAGTCCGGCATCGCCAGCTTCGACGACCTGCCAATTCCTTTCCGCTGCGTGGCCACGGATATGCTAGCCGGGGACCGCGTAGTGTTGCACGATGGATCGTTGGCGGCAGCCGTGCGCGCCAGCATGGCCATTCCCGGAGTCTTCACGCCCGTCGAAATCGATGGCCACGTGCTGGCCGATGGTGGAATGGTCGAGAATATCCCGGTTGAAGCGGTGCGCGAAATGGACGCCGAGGCAGTCATCGCGGTCAACCTCAGCGTGCCGCTCGGTGGGCGCGAGCAACTGGAAACGCTGGGCGGCGTTCTCTCCCACGCTCTCAGTGTCACAATCCTACAAAATGAGCGCCGCTCTCTTGCTCTCGCCAATGTTGTCGTCACCGTACATACCGGGAGCTTTCTTGCCACCGATTATGAGCGGGTGCCGGCTCTCATCGACCTGGGCTACCAAAGCGCAGCGGCCCAAGCCACCGCGCTGCTGCCGTACGCCATGCAAAATGAATCTGAATGGCAGCATTACCTTGAGGTACGTTCAGCGCGCAAGCGTACCGCGCCAACGCACGTGCAAGCGGTTGAAATCGTCGGGGGAGATTCTGACCAGGATGGCAGAATCAAACAGCGTTTGAAGTCGGCTACCGTGGGCCCGCTTGATCTACCAAAACTCGAAACTCAACTCACGCGCATCGCCGGCGAAGGCCAGTTCGATCGCTTAGGGTACGAAGGCTTCGCCCAGGAGGGCGTGCCCGCACTGCGCGTAACCGCGCATGAGAAATCCTACGGACCGCCGTTTGTCGATCTGGCGGTCAATGTTGACGGCTCCGGCGTGGCCGCCTTTGATTTTTCCGCTGGCGCCCGCATCACTTTTATGGATATTCAACATCGTGGCGGCGAATGGCGTAACGATCTGCTGCTCGGTTCGAGCAATCTGGCGGCGACGGAGTTTTATCAGCCGCTCGGCAGTACGCATCTCTTCGTGGCACCCTTTGCCTTCGCCTCCAAGCTGCCGCGCAACGCATTCAGCGGTCAAACTCGTATCGCTGTTTTCGGCGACGAGCGCGCCGGCGGGGGTCTCGATATTGGCTACAACGGCGGCCGTCGCAGCGAATTCCGTTTCGGCTACGAGATCTTCAGCGGCAAACTGGCTCCCCTCGTCGGCAGCGCCGGATTGCCCTCTGTCAACGGCAGCACGGGGGAATTCCGCGCCCGCTACGTTTGGGACGGCCAGGATAGTCCCACGGTCCCCGCGCGCGGGACGCGCATCACCGCCACTCTTTCGCGCGTGCTGCAGAGCCCGGGCCTCGCCCATCCAATTGGACAGCTTGACGTCCAAACCTCCACCTTCTTCCCCATCGGACCGACGACGTCGCTGTTTCTTGTCGCTTCGGGTGGAACCACTTTTCGCGGCGACGCAGGGCCGTTCCAGCAGTTTGCTCTCGGCGGAGCGTTTCGCCTCGGGGCCTACCTTCCACAGGAATTTATCGGCAACCACTACGCATATTCCTCTCTCGGTTTCCGGCGGGAGTTTTACCGCTTGCCGCAACTGGTTGGAGGCCGAATCTACTGGGGCGGATGGTACGAAGCCGGAAGTGCGTTCAACGATCCAGGTTCGGTGGTAGTGCGCGGTACATTCAATGTCGGGATCATCGCCGACACCTTCGTCGGACCGATCGCGCTGGCTACCAGCGTCAGTCCAACCGGACAGTCGCGAGTGAACTTTTCCATCGGGCGTTTGTTCTAGAATTGTTTTGACTCACAGGAATCCTGTGCCCGAGGTCACGCTGAATGTGCAGAAACATCAAGACTCTTTTTAACTTCAATCCGCCCGTCAATGCGGATGAGATTCGAGCCGCTTCACTGCAGTTCGTGAGGAAGATTACTGGCTTTAATAAGCCATCTAAAGCGAATGAGGCTTCGTTCCTGGCCGCGGTCGATGAAGTAGCCGCGATCTCCGCTCGTCTTCTCCATTCGCTGGAAACCAACGCTCCGCCGAAGAATCGAGAAGAAGAGGCGGCGAAGGCGAAAGCCCGTGCTGCCGAGAGATTCGGCGCCGCCTGAAGATAAAACGCGCGGCATGTTATTGACGATTCGTCTGAGTGATTGAAACAGTCTGTAAGTCATTGAGGCATTATCTAAAAGCTATATCGGGAAGTGACATCCAGAGGAAGATGCCAAGGAAGCGGCATCTTTTGTCGTGACCTCCACCTCCACTAGCCCTTGGTCCTCACTCCTAGGGCCGGTTCCGGCCCCAGAAATAGCATTCAGGGGCCCGCTGCCACCGCAAGTGTTGTACTCGAGAGGTCTAAGCCGCGAATATCTTGGAGCTACAGTAAATTCAACAGCTTAGGCGGAATTGTTCTGGAATCGGGGCAACGCACCTCTCAGCGCGAACATCTAAATAAGCAGCAATCCCAGAGAAACCCATGAAAATTAACGCGTTAAGGAATAAAAGTACTTGGTCTGCCGGACTAGCGGTTGTGCTGTTGGCGACCACATTCGCTGTTGCTGCTCCCAAACCACCAAAGCCGAGTGCTCCGCAAAGTATTCCGCCATTTCCCGGCACTCTGGTGAACGCGCGTTACGTCTACGTCACCAGTTACGATGGCGAGCAGTTTAATCCCGATTTGCTTCCCGAAGATCGCCAGGCCATCGGCACGGTGCAGGACGCAATACAGAAGTGGGGAAAGTTCATTGTGGTGTATGAGCCTCGCCAGGCGGATATCGTTCTGATGGTGACGAGCCGGCCGTCGGAAGACGTTCTCGCGGTTTACGACGCTCACGGGTGGCCGCGGAACCAATACCTGTGGCGCATGATGGGCCGCAGTGGCTTACAGCAGAATGAGGCTCCGCTGGTGGCGAATCTGGAAAAGGCGTTCGATCAGGCGAAGACGAAATAGAAAACTCGACCGCGGATGTTCGCGGAAACGTTTTCGAAACTGGTCCGGGAATATCGCGTGGTCGAGGCTAACTCTTTCTTCCCGCAATCATCAAACCAGCTCCCACAACAACCAGCACGATGCTTACGGCCGGCGCCACCTTCTCATCGTCGTGCGTCGTAATGCCCACATGCGCGTCGCCAAGATTGACACCATGATGTTCGGAGTGCGGAACCGGAACGAAGAACGAGACTACTCCCAGCACCAGCAGAACCACTCCCACCAGCATCAGAGCTTTCATCGTTTTTTCTCCAAAGAAAAAATTCGTGGCAAATGTTAACTCGCAAATCCTTTTACGAACGCCACCAGACTGCGCAGTGCGATTCCCGATGGGCCTTTCGCAATCCACGGCTTCTGATCTTCCGTCCAGGCCGTTCCGGCGATATCGAGATGAATCCACGGCGTGTCCTCGGCGAACTCTTTGAGGAACATGGCCGCGTTAATGGCGCCGCCCCAGCGTCCGCCGGAGTTGACGATGTCGGCAATCGTCGACTTGATGTTCTCTTTGTATTCGTCGTCCAACGGCAGCCGCCACATTTTTTCGCCGGCTTCAACATTTGCTTTGCGGAAGCGATCGTACATCGCGTCCTCATTGGCGAAGATTCCCGCGTTGGTGTAGCCAAGTGCGACCACGACCGCACCGGTCAATGTTGCCGCGTCCACCAGATGAGTGCAGCCAAGCTGCCGCGCATAGAAAAGACCATCTGCCAGAACGAGGCGTCCTTCGGCGTCGGTATTGATGATCTCGATGCTCTTCCCCGACATGGCGATCTGCACGTCGCCGGGCTTCTGCGCTTTGCCGGAGGGCATGTTCTCCGTGGCGCAAACAATGCCGATCACTTTGACTTTCGGTTTCAATAGCGCGATAGCGCGCATGGCGCCGATCATGGTTGCGCCGCCGGCCATATCGTATTTCATCTTCTCCATGCCGTCGGCTGGTTTGATCGAGATGCCGCCCGTATCGAAAGTGATTCCTTTACCCACCAGTCCTAAGACCGGTTTCTCGGGAGCGCCGGCCGGTTCGTAGCGCATGACGATCAGCGCGGGCGGCTCGTCGGACCCTTGCGCCACACTCCAGAATGCGCCCATTTTCATTTCTTTGATCTTGTCCGCGCCATACACTTCGCACTTCAACCCGACTTCCTGACACATCTTCTTAGCGCGGTCCGCGAGAATGGTCGGAGTCATCCTGTTGGAGGGCTCGTTCACCAGATCGCGCGTGAAGTTTTGCGACTCGCCGATGACTTGCGCTTCGTTGGCGGCTTTTTCGAGCGTAGCTTTGTCGCCGGTAGTGAGGATGGTGAGAGCATCAATCTTCTGGTCCTTGCGATCGCTGCGGTAATAGTCGGGGTCAAAGTTGCCAACCAGCGCGCCTTCGACAATGGCCCTCACAGCCTCTTCGGCGGGAATGCCGGGCGGGGCAATGAAAGCGAGGCTGCGGATTCCGCGCGCTTTCAATGTACGTACTGCGGTTCCAGCGATGCGGCGGAGGTCATAGCCGGTGAATTTTTTCGCCGCGCCTCCGCTGATCAGCAAGAGGCGCTTGGCCTTCACTCCAGCAGGCTTGTGCAACAAGTTGATTTCGAAGGGCTTGCCGGTGACTTCTCCGCTTGAAAACAGGTCAGCTGTGACCGATTGCACCGCGGAGTCGGCGGTGGCGAGCTTAATCTGCGGTTTTGCGTCTTTGTTTTTATCGATTTGCGCTGGATCGGCCTGGTTGAGCGCAATCGCGACCAGAGATTCTGTTTCGAGTTCAGCGGGCGTAGAGAGGGAAATGGTAGTTTTCATGATTTCGTATGAAGTTAGTATTCCAGTATCGTCGGCAAATGGGGGCCAGCGCAAGAGCAGGCTTTGTTCGAGCTGGCTTTGTTCGAGTTGGATCAGTTTTAACCAGCCGGGTGATCCGCCCCGAGTCGACCGTGGTCACAACTCACAACTGAAGATGCGGGCAGGAGGAATATCTCCGCTGCCTTTATCTGTGTGATCCGCAATTCACCAAAAAATAATA
>JAUTWY010000542.1 GCA_030838305.1 Acidobacteriaceae bacterium | reverse complement strand
GCAGCTTGAAGAACAGCTTCTTCTGGCTTGCGGTCGTGCCTATTTTCACGAGTGACCAGGATCGCAGGATGTAATCCTGTATCGCCGCTCTGATCCACCACACCGCATAAGTCGAGAAACGAAAACCCCGGTCGGGTTCAAAGCGGTCCAGCGCCTGCAGCAGGCCGACATTGCCTTCGGAGATGATTTCGGAGACGGGCAAGCCATAGCCGCGATAATTCATGGCGACTTTGACAGCGAGACGCAGATGGCTGGTGACAAGCTTGTTCGCTGCATCGCGATCACCGTGCTCGCGCCAGCGTTTGGCGAGCATGTATTCCTGGTCCCTTTCGAGCATCGCGAACCGTCGGACACCGTCCAGGTAGCCCGCACTGGGCTTCTTGCTTGCCGACGCCGGCAGTCGCCGGTCTGGACGCGTTCCGGGATTGGCTTCAACAAGGTCAATGCTCATGGCGCCATCTAAGCTCATGTTGGTTCCTGCTCCACCGCTGCTCGCATCAATGAAGAGACGGACGGCGCCCGCTCGCCTTAATCGGGGAGGGGGACGAGGCGGCGCGGGCGCCGTCCGCTTCGCAGCTATGAGAGCCCGCGTGAGGGAGGATCGCGGTCTCGGGCTGCGTAGTGAAAAAACTAAGTCGGTCTAGCTGGCGACTCCATTAAATTGCAGTTTAGCCGGACTAAATTGAGGTTTAAGTTTTCTGAGTCAGGAGACGAGCCAAATCGCGGCGCCGCCTCCCGCTGCGGAAAATTTCCTCACGATTCCCATTGCAACTGTTTGTCAGGCAGAGGCGGCTTGAAGTCGGCGTAACCATCTGCGGTCGTCCTGCTGGCGGGTCTTGAAGCGATCAGCGCACTTCTTTGAACAGAGGGCAGTTCGCCAGGAGTAGTGCCGGATGAGGCCAAACTTTCCATCACAGACGGCGCAACGCTTCGCTGTGCCATGCCGAAGATATTGGGAGCTGTTGAACATGTGCGTCTCCTGTAGGCTTTGCGGGGGTAATGCTGGGTGGACCCCCCATGTTCGCCGTCGCACTTCGCGCACACGTGAAGCGCGGCTTCGGGATCGTAGTGGCCGGTCAAGTCTTGCGGCGTATAGGGACACCGCGCGCAGAGTTTGACTCTCATGTGCCGCCTCCCAAGGCGAAGCTGCAGGCTTCTTCGCCGTCATGGGTTTGATTTGCCGGCGGGGCACATACGTGATTCCGCTCGTCGGAATCATCGCGGTTGTGCTCAATCGTTCTGGCCGGGATCGTGGACATGTTGCCACCTGCAATCGGCTCTTCCAGTACTGCAAAACTATGATGATGGAGATTGATGGCTCAATTGTACGTAGGTAAGCGCCCGATATCGAAAGGGATCGGGAGAGCTATACGTAGGTTTGTGGTGCTTTCCTTTGCGCCCGCTGTTTCAATTGGCCCGGATCGCCGTCGAATATGGAGTGCAAATCGCCGGGACGGTGCTTGAGTGCTGCAAGGAGGCCTCTCAATACTGGCGGTTGTGGGCCTCGAGCAATCTGGGTCCGGGGAACCGCGTCCCAAAGCCACTGCGAGGGGCTGCAATCGAATTGGCGATTGTCCTGCAAAATGATCTAATCTTGGTGTTCCGAGAGACCGGGACGCTTTGCAAATGATGCGTAACCAAGCCGCGAATTTTGCTCGGCCAATCTTCGAATTTCGGATCGACGCGCCTACAGGCGTGTGGCGTCGTGATACAACTCAGCGGCCGTCAGCAGCTTCATCACTTAAGCCCGACGAGCAAGGAGAATGACCAAACCTGATCTCACTCACCGGTGGCTAAGGCTGCCCACGATCTCCGACTACGCAATGGCGGTCTTGTCGGTCGCCGTGGCGATCGTCGCTGCGGAACTCATAACGCGTTTACTGCATGCTGAGCCCATCGCATCGTCGATGCTTTGCGCCGTTATTGTCGCTGCATGGTTTGGCGGTTTCGGCCCGGCGCTGTTGGCGATCACACTCGCCCTTTTGGCTTTCCATTACTACCTGGTGCCCCCAATCAATTCATTTACCTGGAAGCATGATTTATTCGCTGTTGGTATTTCGGAGGTGCCGCGTCTGATCCTGTTTTCCATTACATCGTTCTTTGTTGCATTCATGATTTCGGCGCAGAGAAAAACAACGGAAATTCTCCGGCGTTCCCGCGATGATCTGCAAGTAGCGATTGAGGATCAAAAGCGGATTGAAGACGTGCTGCGGCATAGCGAAGAGTATTTGACCGAAGCGCAGCGATTGAGCGGTACCGGGAGCTTTGGATGGAATGTCCCGAGCGGAGGAATCTCGTGGTCGGACGAAACCTTCCGAATCTTCCATTGCGACCGAGCGACCAAACCGACCCTGGAATTTATTCTCCAGCGCGTCCATCCGGAAGATCGCGCTGACGTGCAAAAGACCATCGATCAGGCATCGAGGGACGGCAAGGATTTCGACCATGAATATCGATTGCTGATGCCGGATGGCTCGGTGAAATATGTCCATGCCGTGGCTCATGCCACGAGAGATGCGTCGGGCAGCATCGAGTTTGTCGGGGCGGTGACGGATGTTACGGCAACAAAGGAGACCGAGCGGAAGCTGCGACGCAGCGAGGCCTATTTGGCCGAAGCCCAGCGTTTGAGTCACACAGGCAGTTGGGCCTGGGATGCGCGGCGGCGAGAGTTCGTGTTTCGGTCCCCGGAAGCACACCGCATGTTGGGACTGGATCCGGATAAGGACGCTATACCACAGCAGCCCTTATGGGATCGTGTTCACCGCGAAGACAGGGACCGGGTTATCGAAATGGTGCGGCAGGCTCTCCGAGAGAAAACGGGCTTCGAAGGCGACTATCGCATCGTTCTTCCGGACGGTTCGACAAGATATGTGCATTCCGTGGGACATACCGTTGTCGGTCACGACGGTGAAGTGAC
>JAUTWY010000531.1 GCA_030838305.1 Acidobacteriaceae bacterium | reverse complement strand
AATTGTCCAGGAATCCGCTTCCCGCCTGTTTTCTGCTGTGCCAATAAAGCGACCAGTTTGATTACCTCGGGTAATGACGACCTCTTCCCCCCTGCGTGCCTTCGCAATGAGCCGGGAGAGGTGCGTTCTCGCGCCTTTTGGAGAGAGATCGTTTCCATAAGCACACTTCGCTACCCAACTATACCCGCTACCCGTTGGCTTTGATCATCTGCTCCGCGTGCTTGCGCGACGTATCGGTCAACTTCGCGCCGCTTAACATGCGGGCCACTTCCTCGGTGCGCTCTTCGCCCACGACGAGTCGAATGCCGGTTCGGGTGCGCCCGTTGCGCTCCCTTTTTTCGATCACATAGTGATGATCGGCAAAAGTCGCGATTTGCGGGAGGTGGGTTACGCACAGGACTTGGTTTGACCGCGCCAGCGACTTTAGCTTCTTGCCAACGGATTCTGCTGCCCGCCCCCCGATGCCGGTATCGATTTCGTCGAAAACCATGGTTCGTTGGGCCGTGCCGCGGGCTTGGCGCGTGGTACTGGCCTTCGCTGGCAAAGCTTGTCCTGAGCTTGCTGAAGCGTTTGCCCGCGCGACGCGGTTTTTGATGCCCGCCTCCACGCTTACTTTCAAGGCCAACATGACCCGTGACAGCTCTCCGCCCGATGCAATATGTTCCAACTGCCGCATGGGCTCACCGGGATTTGTGGTAATCATGTACAGCACTTGATCGATCCCGGTGACCGACCAGTTTTCTTCTGCTTCCGACGTCGTAATCTCAATGCGGAACGCGGACTTCATCGCCAGATCGTTGATCTCGGACTCGACCAGCTTCTCCAGCTTGTGGGCTGCATCCTGACGTTTCTTAGAAAGTAACCGCGCCGTCCGCAAATATTCCGCGGATGCCCGGTTCAGGTCGGAGCGGAGCTCGCGCAAAATTTCATCTTTGTTCTCGATCTCAGAAAGTTTGCGCGCCACGTCAGCCCCGAAGGCGATCACATCTTCCAGCCCTGGACCATATTTGCGCTTGAGCCGGTCGAGTGCCGCCAGACGGTCTTCGACTTCCGCCAGATGTTCCGGCGAAGCATGGATCCCGCCTGCATAGTCGCGCACCGTTGCCCCAACATCCTCCACGCTGATCCGCGCCGTTTCCAGCGCAGCCAAGGCTTCCTGGAACTTCGGCTCGTATCGGGCCAGCTCCTCAATTTGTTTTTGCGCCGCTCGCAGAGATGAAGATGTGGAAGCATCGCCCTCGTAGAGAAGATCGAAAGCGTGCATGGCGGCGTTGTAAATCTTCTCCGCATTCGCCAGGACGCGCTTCTTCGTTTCTAATCGCTCATCCTCGCCCGCCTGGAGTTTGGCTTCTTCAATTTCCTTTTTCTGAAATATCCACAGATCGACCAGCCGCAACCGGTCTTGCTCCCCGCGTTCCAGGCCTTCGATGCGTGCGCGAATTTCCTTCCATGCTTCGAATCCCGAGGCCACCGTTGCGGTTTCGCTTTCGGCAAATCCATCGAGCAAGGCCAATCGAGCCGCGGCATCGAAGGCCAGAATCGATTCGTTTTGTGCGTGGATCGTTGCCAGATGCAGAGCCAGCTGCCGCAGCACGGCAACCGTTGCCGCCTGATTGTTCACAAATACCCGGCCTTTCCCGCCGGGCGCAATTTCGCGGCGGACAATCAGGGAACCGTCTTCCGATTCGTCGAGCCCATTCTTCTCTAGTACCTTCTCGATGGCATCCTGGGCCTCGCCCTCGCTCTCGAAAACAGCGGACACAACCGCGCGCTCCGCACCGCTACGAATCACTTCACTGGAAGCTTTATCGCCCAGCAGGAGCGCGAGGGCGTCGATCAGAATGGATTTCCCGGCGCCTGTTTCGCCAGTCAGAAGGTTCAGACCGGAAGCGAATTCCACCGCCGCATTGTCGATGACCGCATAATTCTCTAATCGCAGCTCAACCAGCACGGGCCAGTCCGATCCGTAAAAAGGTTTCGAGGTTTTGCGCAGCATAACATGAAAACAGACAAACGATTGGCCTCGTGTTGACACGATCTGGCCGAGACTCATGAATAAAAAGCCACGACCGAAGCCGTGGCTGCATGCGACGCAAGTGCCAAGTCAAATTAGCTTGCCTTGCGGTAGTCAGGTTGCGTGGATCCCGTGTCGATCACTTCTTTGCGGCGTTCGCGCAGGCGGTTCTGGAACGTATCCCAGCGCGGCCCAATTCCCATCGCGCTCTGGCTGATTTCGACCGTACCGGTGCTCGCAGCGAAGCCGCCCTGTTCCAATGCCCCGGTATCCGTATTCTCCACAATCGATCCCGCCGCGCGAGCCGATGGCGAATTTCCCGGCATCTGCTGCGTTGTCGGAGTGATGTTGCGATCGGTCTCGGCGCGGTGCATCACTGGCTTGGCCTCCCACTTCGACCGATATTTTCCTTCATAGTCCGCCCATTGCTGATCCGATTCCAGGTCCTTTTCATTGTAAGGCGGAAAGGACTCCACCTGAGTTTTGTCCAGATTGACGGCAAAGTCGTCTTTGTGCCCTGACGAACACCGCAGCCGCTCGGCCGGAACAATAAATTTCTTGCTCGACAGCCAGCCGCCGGTATCGACCACCACGTAGCGAATCGACCCGCTGGCGTGATCGAAAATCACGTCGTCGATCTTGCCCAGTCTCTCGTCGTTCAAGCCGGACACCTTGGAGCCGCGAATATCCTCCGCGGCGTTGGTGAAGCGATAGTCTCGTAATATTCCACACTGCGCCATACGTTCCTCCTCCCGCCGGGTCTCGGTGAATTTCATCCCGCAGCTTTTGGATGCCACTCTGGCGTGCGAGGTATAGCGGACAAAATTAGGTTTGTCCACCCGAACAGCGAGCCGGCTGAAGAGGATCACGGGTTTCTGTACGTTATGTTTCAGATACGTCCCGGAATCTTCGGCTTTCATCATCTATAATCCAAAAAAAAGGAAATCTCTAAACTGATGCAACTTTCCTCCGTGTTTGCACTGTTCGTAGGCGGCGAAATACTGGATCTTGTTTCCAGCACCGGCGCGGTCGCCAAGTTCGTGCTGGTCACTTTGCTCGCCTTCAGCCTCATCTCCTGGGCAATCATTCTCACCAAATGGAGCCTCCTTCGCCGTGCCCGCTTGCAGAGCGGACGCTTTCTGCGGGCATTTCGCAAAGCGCAGCGCTTGCAGGACATCGCAACCGTCGCGGATCAGTTCCGTCCGAGCCCGCTGGTGGGAGTATTCGAAGGTGGCTTTTCGGAATACAAGCGCCAACTTTCCACCCCCTCGGCCGCGCTTCGCAGCCTTACTGCAGTGCAGCGCGGCATGCAGATTGGAGTTTCGGAAGAAATCACGCGCCTCGAACGCAACGTTCCGTGGCTCGCGATTACGGCTGCCGTCACTCCCTTCATCGGCCTGTTCGGTACCGTGTGGGGCATCATCGACGCCTTTCATGGCCTGGGCACGGCCGGCGGCGCAACCCTGCGCGCCGTTGCTCCGGGAATTTCCGAGGCCCTCATTACTACTGCGGCGGGACTTGCCGCTGCTATTCCTGCCGTGATCGCCTACAACCTTATCGGCAACTCGATTCGCGTGTTCGCCGCCCGCGGCGACGATTTTGCCCTTGAAGTCCTGAATGCCATTGACGGCATGCAGCCGCAAGCTGCCGCTGAAGTGAGGCGCTGATGGCCTTCACCGCCTCCAACGGCCGCACCCAAACTGCGCTGGCCGATATCAACATCACTCCTCTGGTCGACGTCGTGCTCGTCCTGCTCATCATCTTTATGGTGACCGCGCCTGTTCTGCAGTCGGGGATAGAGGTTAGCGTTCCCAAAACCCGCACCGTCAAAGAAATCAGCGAAGAGCGGATCGTCATCACCATTAACAAAGATCAGCGGGTGTTCCTCGGCAACGACGCCATCAATATCAATCAAATCGCTGCCAGCATCCGTCAAAGGGTTCGCGATCCGCGCAACCAGTTCATCTTCGTCCGCGCTGATGAGAACGTCCCTTTCGGCGCCTTCGCCACCGTCATGGACGCGGTGAAGCAGTCGGGAATTACCAATGTGAGCATCGTCACTCAGCCTTTGGATCAAAATGGCTCAAAACGCTGAGATATTTTTCGAACACGACAGTTGGCCCCGCGCGCTGGCCTGGTCGGCCGGCTTCCACTTCGCGGTTACAGCCATCATTCTCGTGTACTCCGTCTTTTTCACGGGACCTCGGGGCGACAGTTGGGGAGCCGGCGGCGGAGGCTCCGCCATCGGGGTCTCCATGGTGAGTTCTGTTCCATTGCCCTCGACGGCTGCGAAAACCGAGAACGTTCTGGCGAACGAATCGAAAGGCGTAACTAAATCTCAACCCAAGATTGAGGAGAAAGAGCCCGACGCGATCGAAATCCCGGGCAAGAATTCTAAAACGAAACCCAAGAAACTCCCAACCCCAACCAAGGACAAACCGAAGCCCGCGCCCCAGGAAGAAACCAATCAAGTTGCCTTCGGCGAAGGCGGGCCGGTGAGCGGACCTTACGGCAGTTTTAATGCTGGGGGCGCGAAGGGCGGGTTTGGCGTCACGGGAAGTGGCGGTGACTTTGGCACAAAGTATGGCTGGTATGTCCAGATCGTGCAGCGAAAAGTCTCGGAGAACTGGTTGAAGTACGAAGTCGATCCGCGGATCACCAGCGCCCAGCGGGTATACATCACCTTTGACGTGGCGCGTGACGGACATCCCTACAACGTGCGGGTTGAGCAGTCCAGCGGTGTGCCTTCGCTTGATGTTTCGGCGACGCGCGCGTTGCAGCGCATCGACACTTTCGGCCCGCTGCCTCCGGACTACGGCGGCAGCAAGATCTCAGTAGAATATTGGTTCGATTACAGCAAAAAATAAAATTGTGACACTTGAGGTTCGCGCGCAGCGTCCATACAGCGTGATCCCAGAGTCCGCCCAATAGGACATTCACCTGAGCATCAACCTGATTATTCTTTGAGTTACAGATTCCGATTATGATGAATCGTGTCTTGCTAATGAGAACTTATCGGCCTACGATACTGTCATACACCGAATCCCTTTGCACAGGTTTGCGTAATGGCTCCAACCGGATGATAGATAGACGTAGAACATTTCCGCACTTTGTCCCCACTGGCGCGCGGCTCTTAATCGCGCTGAGCTTCCTGATACTCTTCTTCTGCTCTCTGTTAGCAAACACCAGTTACGCGCATGATTGGGTTCGCACCGGATCGGGCTTGGGTGTAGAAAAAGTCCGCTTGGCAGATCCCGACTTCA
>JAUTWY010000526.1 GCA_030838305.1 Acidobacteriaceae bacterium | reverse complement strand
AATAGGACGTTTAGAAGTCGCGCCAACTCAGCTTTTTCCTGCGGCCTGCCCGGTGTGTTGGAACTCTCTGTAGTGAGTTGTGCGAGTTGTTGTGCTAGGACGCGCGCGGCGATGGATTGTGGCAGGTAGAGGGTATCGCGTGGAGGGGACAGCTCCCAACTGCTGTAGTCGCGGCGAATCAAGGCCCAGCGCTGGCGTTTCGAATGCTTGTGCGCGTCCGCTACGCCACCCGTGATAGAAAGCAGTTCGTCGATTTGGACGTCAACCCAGTTCTGGTTTCCTGCGATGTGCACTTTCCTCACGCTGAAATGCTCGAAGACAATCAGCGGTTGAGATGACTTGAAGAGGTCACGGCCACGAAGCGTCTGCTCGGAGTCGGCGCACGCTTGAAGGAAAACTGCTGCAATCTGGTCAGGCTTGGGATGAATGGAATTCACCACGGAAAGCGGAGGAATGATTGCATTCGACCG
Source organism: Acidobacteriaceae bacterium (assembly GCA_030838305.1). Lineage (GTDB taxonomy): Bacteria > Acidobacteriota > Terriglobia > Terriglobales > Acidobacteriaceae > Sulfotelmatobacter. The sequence goes on along the minus strand of JAUTWY010000526.1, from coordinate 12,874 downwards.
CTGCGCGGGTCGCGTGGCAACATGAGCGCTGTGGTTGGAGGGTTCTTCTGGTAAATCAGAATTTGGTAAATCAGAGTCTGGGGGATCAGAGATTGCGTCGTCGGCATCCGGCTCGCGGCCATCCGTGTTGTCTAAGGCTGTCGGCCGCAGGCTCGCGTTTCGGACCGAACTGGTGAACACGCCGCCGGGAACAGCGCGGACATAACGAAAGAAACGCGGTTGTCCCCGCCGTCTCCAGTATGAGGAATTGTACGAACCGACTCCGGGGCCGGAACGCAGCAGGCTGAAAAAGGAATGCTGGGCGGGATTGACCACAATCCCCGCATGTCCGCGCCAGACAGCCAAATCGCCGGGCTGCGGATTGGTCACACGCCGAAATTCGTCGATCCCGGCATACAGATCCGAGGAAGGAGCGTAGGCATAAGGGAAGCCGGCGCGCTCGTACAGGCCGTGAACAAAATGCGAACAATCGCTGGTGAAACCCCGATGATGGCGGGAATCCAATGCGGCATTGAGAATCGCTAAACCTTCATCCAGCGTCAGGGGCCTCGCTTTGTGCGGCAGGCTCGGGTCTTCGCGAGTGGCTCGCACCGCCTGGCCCGGCTTCTGCTGTGGCCACGCGGCAGGGATGGCCGCGCAGAACAGAAGCGGTAACAGGGCGCATTTGGCATAGAGCTGCATGTTAGTTATATAGCGCGTTTTCCTAAGGCAACCCAGGTCACAGGGGTGCCGCCAGGTCGGCGAAAAGCGTTCTGAACTGAGATGCACCTTAGGGTAGAAGGGTTTTGGGGTGTCTTGAGTCGCGCCCGAATCTGCCTTTTTTTCGCGTTCAGCTCGGTTTTTTGGTGCGCTTCAGGCGGTGGTTGGACTTTCGGCGGCCGCGATGGCTGGCTCGGATCCCGCCGCCGGCGCCAGCAACGGCCAGCCTCGGCGCAGCACATAATCAAGCCATGCCCCGGCCATTTGCGAGGTGAGCACGGCGGCCAGCACAAGCGTCGTATAGAACGTCGGGCTGATGATGCCGGCGTCGAAGGCCACGCTGGCCAGCACAATTCCGGGTCCGCCGCGGGCATTGGTCGTGATGGCGAGATTAATCAGATCCAGGCCACGGAACCCGGCGAAGCGTCCCGCCAACGATACGGAAAGAATCTTTGCTACACAACTTCCCACCAGGAAAGCGGCAATCATTCCCAGCGACAAGCCGCGGACCAGATCGAGTTTTAAACCCACGATCGCGAAATACGCGGGAATAAAAAATGCGAACGATACTTTTGCGATGGCGTCCAGCGCTTCAGAGAACAGCTTGCGCCTCTTGTGCACGACCGCGAAGCCCGCTAGAAATGCGGCGAATACCACGCTCACGTCAAGTGCTCCGGCGACAACGCAGTAGGCCAGAAGCACTCCGATCGCGTAGGCCACGGGCGAATGTTTTGCCAGGACATTGAAGCGGGACTTATTGATGCGCTTCACGATGCGGGGCACGATGGTGAGGCCTAGGGCGAAGAATCCGATTGTGCTGATCAGGTGAAACGCGATCTGGCTTGAGTTGAGTCGCACTTTGCCCGCCAGGGCCGTAGCCACCGCCAACGCCAGCCAGAGCACGATGTCTTCCAGCACGGCAACGCCCAGCACCAGCCGTGCGAAGCGGGTATGCAGAATGTTCAGGTCGGCGAAAATCTTCGAAACCACGGGGACGGAAGTTACCGCGACGCCGACGGCGAGAATGATGATGAGTGAAACGCGATTGCCGTTCGGCCCGGCCAGCGCCGGGTGAATCAGCCACGGTCCCAACATCAGCGCCAGGAGGAAAGGCGCGCCCGTGCCTACGACGGCCAGCCACGCCACTTCCCGCCGCTCGTCGCGACTGAACAGTTGGCGAGTTTCCGCTCCGGACAGAAACATCAACAGCAGCAAGCCCAGCCAATAGACAAAATTCAAGACTTGAGACTGATGCTCAGCCGCCTCCATAAACTTGGTTGCGAAGGGCAACCGACCCATCAGGGCCGGACCCAGCAGCACTCCAGCCAGGATCTCCCCTACCACTTTCGGCTGGCGGAGCTTCACGAACAGGTAGCCCAGCAATTGGGCCAGGCCCACCAGCAGCAAAAGCACTAACAGGATTGAAGTCAGGTCGGAGTTGGACACTTGGGCGCCGCTGTCCTTTGGATTGTATCAGCCCCGCCCGCCGTTACTTATGGGCTTTCTTGCAGGGTCGGACTTTGAATCGGCGTAGATCGCTGGTTGGCTCCATTCAGAGAAACAGTAAAAATCTGAACTTCTTCGCCTCATATCCGCCGTCGATTCTCTGACACTGTTCGTCTTCGATAGTCCACGCCTGTGACCCGGCGGCTGCCGGGATTGTTCCGCCGACTTAGATGCCAAATAAGGGCTGATACGGCTACTGAAATCGCTGGTCGAGTTCACAAATGCTAAGCAACCAGGGCAGTCCGGCTTCCCTTTTCGAGCTGGTTGCATCTGAGAGCAATGACTGTTCCGCCGCAGCTTGAGACTCTGCCAGGCAGCTTCCTTCATGCCCGCAAACCGCCGGAGCCTTCGCCCGCGCCCATCAAAGAACCGCCCGATCCTCCGGAAAATCCAGACGCCCCGGTGCGCGAGCCCGATACCGACCAGCCAGCGCAGATGTGAATCGAGGCCTTTGATAAGGTCCATGTGCGAGCTGGATCTGTATCCACTGCCCCCGGCATGACAGGTTTCCAGCGTCAATTACCCACTTTTTGCTAAGCCACAAACGCACGCCGCACGACCCTGCGCGTACACCTAGAGAAACGTTCAGGAGGCGAGACTGTCGAGCGTTGCGCCGACGAGGGCTTCGCCGTCAATGTGCTCGACGTGAGCCATGATCCACTGATTGGGATCGTAGCGTTGCTTCAGATAGAGCTTCTGATAATTGTCGGTGAGAGCCTCGGTGAACTCGCTCTCGGCTCTGCGGTGAAGGACGTTGAGCGTAATAGCCGGAAGCGGCTTTCCGAGTAACGATTGCATGAACACGCGCTTCTTTTCGGCGGCGAGGTCGCGGAGGATTTTGTTGCGCGCGCGGGAGATGTGGACCGGAACCTGATTGGGCATGGCCGCGGCGGTCGTGCCGGGGCGCGCGGAATAAGTGAAGACGTGCAGGTAGGTGAAGGGCAAGTCTTCGATAAGGCGGCGGGTGGCGTCGAACTCGGCATCGGTCTCGCCGGGAAATCCAGCCATGACGTCTGCGCCAATGGCGGCGGTGGGCATGGCGGCGCGAATCTTTTCAATTTTCTCGCGATAGTGCCAGGGACGATATTTCCGGTGCATGCGGCGCAATACGGAATCACTGCCGGATTGCAAAGGTACATGCGCGTGTTTGGCGATGCGCGGGGATGAAGCGACGAGGGAGATCAGTTCGTCGGTCCAATCCATAGGCTCGACAGACGAGATGCGAAGTTTTTCGAGTTGGGTTTCCGCGAGGATGGATTCAACCAGACTCTCGAAACGCGATGGCCGGAAGCCGGAAGCCGAATGTTCGGCGCCGAGGTCGCGCCCCCAGCGGCCGAGGTTGATACCGCTGATCACAACTTCGCGGGAGCCGGCAGTAACCAGAGCATTCACCTCGCGAATAATTTCCGCCAGATGTAACGACCGGCTGTGGCCGCGCACGCTTGGAATCACGCAGAAGGAGCAACGGTTGTCGCAACCATCTTGAACTTTGAGGTTGGGGCGCGTGCGCTCGGCGGACTGTGTGTTCGGGGACTCGAATACCGGGGCGGCAAGCAGGTCGGTGTGCGCGAAGATGTCGGAGACGAAGACTAAGTTCTCCGTTCCCAGCTGCCGGTTCTCAGTTAGCGTGGAGAGAGGAAGGAAGACTTCGTGAATTTGACCGCTCTCGCCATCACTCTGATGGTGCTGGTTCAGATCGTTCGGCGTGAGATTCCGTGTGACATTGTGCAGCGCAATTTCGGCGAGTTGGTGTTTGTGGGAGTTGCCGATAACGCAAGTGACGCCTGGCAGGGCTGCGATTTCTGCCGGGGCACGCTGAGCGTAGCACCCGGTGACGATGATTTTTGCCAGAGGGTTTTGCCGCTGCACGCGGCGGACGGCCGCGCGCGCGTCTTGATCAGCAGCCTGCGTAACCGTACAGGTATTCAAAACTACCAGGTCGGCGTGGGCCGCCGCGGCGCGGACCAGGCCATGCGATTCGAACTGACGTTCAAGAGCGGCGCCGTCGGCTTGCGTGGCGCGGCATCCAAAGTTTTCGACGTGGTAGGTGGCCACGGAACTATCGTAGCGCATACGCGCCGAGTGTGCGTGTGGCGAGCGCGTCGCGAGTACGTTTCGCCGGGCGTCGCGAACAGCGGTCAGGCGGAAGCGGCAGTCTTCCTTTGCGTAAAGCATTCCCGGCACAGAATAGGACGCCCCTGGGTCGGTCGAAAAGGGACGGTGGTGTCCTTGCCACACTGGGAGCATGTGGCCCGAGTTTCAACGCGAGCGTAGTGGCGTCCCTCGGCGTGCGAGGATGAAGGCGAGGTGAGAATAGCCACGCGCTTGGACTTGCAGGTCTTGCAGCGCTTGGGTTCGTTTTTGAACTGCTTGTCGTGGAAAAACAGTTGCTCACCGGCGGTGAAGACAAACTCGGCGCCGCAGTCGATGCAGGTCAGTACCTTGTCCTGAAATTCCATTGAGGATGGCTCCCTTGTGCCCGTGGAGCGCTGGTCACACGCGGGGAAGCCGTGTGCGCAGAGCAACACAGGATCTGTAATCCCCCTCACACTGCCCCTGGACTCGGCCCACCACGCACCCGGAACGGGGCGTGGATACAGCTTTGTTTAGTTGAACGCCGAATGAATGATGTATTGCATGATCCCTGCTGCAACTCTGTGTGGTGGGGGCCAACAGAGCAGGGCCGCCCCGGGAAGGGGGCGACCCTTTCCTGCTTTACTGTTACTCCTTCAATCCTGTTCTTTGCGAACTTTCTTACGAGCGCGCTTACGAGCGAGAGCGGCTTTCACGCGTTTTTTCTCGCCGGGTTTCAGGTAAAAGGAGTGGCGCTTGACCTCTTTAATAATGTCTTCCTGCTGCACTTTGCGCTTGAAACGGCGCAGCGCATTTTCGAGGGATTCACCCTCTTGCAGTCGAATTTCCGCCAAACAGACACACCCCCAAACCCGTCCGGAAGGACCGAATAGTTATTACAAGGATTTTACGGGAAGTCAAGGGGAGAGTGGGGGGAAACTTGGGCGGCGACTGGGGCGCTGGGTGAACCCGAAACTAGTTCACCTTGAGGCGAAGGGAATGGGCGAGCTTTCTCTGGTGCTGGTCGAAGGTGTAGAGGCAATCCGCGTCCAGTTCAAGCGCTGCTGCGACGTGCAATAAGTCCGCAGTGCGGCTGCCTAGTTTGGCGGTAGTTTGGCGGGATAATTGGCGGGCTCGCTCGAGGATTGAATCCGTCAGACCCCGAAGGTGGAAAATCCCTTCGCGCAAATCCTTCTCGAACTCGACTAGAGAGGATTGAGCCTGAACCGGCGAGACTTCTTTTCTAAAAATTCGCAACCCCATCGCATTGACCACCTCAAGTTCTCCGAAAGTTGTGACGAAGCGGTCCGTGGAGGAAACTTGCATGGCCTGGACAGCAGCGGCCGAGTTCGCATCCGGACTGTAAAGAGACACGATAAAGCTGGGGTCGGCGTAAACCTTCAAAAGCGGCTCCGATCGGAGGAGATGAGTTCGGCACCGCTGACCGCCAGGAGTTTGTTGCCATAGATCGAGTGCAACCGCGCCAGGAAATCGGGAATTTCTTTGGCAGCTTCGGTACCGTCGGGCACCAAGCGGGCAATGACCCGGCGGCGCTTAGTAATTTGGATTTCTTCGCCTTGGTGCAGCAGGCGTTCGATCTTCTTGAATGCGTAGCGCAGGTCACGAACCGAGGCTTTCTTCATGTGATACATTCTAGCATCACAAATCAGATTCTGCAAAGTCTGCCCGGCCCAAAAGTCAGAGGAACACAGAGGACACAGGGGGTCACAGAGGTGTTGCGGGTTAGGCGTTGCTTGGCTTGCGGGGGAGGAATGTGAATGAATCTAATTCTTCACTTCCTACTTGGAATTTGATGTCCGGGTCCCAACCCTTCGACTTTGCTCAGAGCGCGATGGGGAACGCCGCGCCGTCGGCGGCGCTAGAGCAAGGACAAAAAAGCAAGAATAAGAAAGAGCAGCGGGCGAGGGCGCCCGCTCCACGTAATCGGACACATCCGAAACACCAGCGCGCTACGCTCCCAGGTATTGCACGTGAACGTAGGTGCCTAATCTTACGTTGTAGGCGAGATACCAGCCGTCGTGGTCGGGATCGTCATAGATGACGAGGTCATCGCGGTCCCAGAACCAGTCGTTGCAGAAGCCGATGTCGGAGGGAGCGACGGCGAAATAAAAGCCGCCGAACCAGAAGCGGCCGGGGCCGCCTCCGGCGAGGTGCCAGACGTGGCCACGGCCGATGCCGCCGGTGAAGCGTCCGTGCTCCCAAGGATGATCGAGGTGGTAGTGAGCGTCGCCACGGCCGGTGTCGTGGCCGATCCATTTGTCGTTGGAATGGACGTGAGGGGCGTCGGGGTGACCAGCGCGATCGTTAAAGTGACGGTTTTCCGGGGCCGGATGAGGAGAGTGCGCTGGAGCGGGGCCGTGGGCGGGAATGTGTCCGCCGCCGTCACCGTGATGTTGGGCGAAGGCTACTAGGGAAAACAGGAAACATAGTGCGAGCGTTGGAATAATTCTTTTCATGTTCCGTCTTTCTCCGAGCGCCCGGTGATGCAGATGCGGTTCGAAGGGGTATGGTTGCCATTTGCTGAGGGTGTTACCGTGCGCTGCATGGAGCGGCGGAGCATCGCTTCACGCGGACAGCAGAGAGCCTGCCTGATTGTCGAAGGGGCGGCTGTCGCCACATCGGGCGCTCGCGGTACACTACAACGCGATGACCACTTCTGCCGAGGGCAGCCACCATCCCGACCTCAGCGTGACTTTCGCTGGCATTGAGCTCAAGAATCCCATCCTTGCCGCCAGCGGGACGTTTGGCTACGGGGTGGAGTTCGAGGATGTTGTCCACCTCGACAAGCTGGGTGGATTCGTCGTCAAGGGCCTTTCCCGGGAGCCGATGATTGGCAACCCCCCGCCGCGGCTGTGGGAAACCGCAGCCGGCATGCTCAATGCCATCGGCCTGCAGAATATCGGCGCGGCGGCGTTTCTCGAAGAGAAGTTGCCCAGGTTGCGGCAGATGAAAAATATCGTTGTCCTCGCCAATATTTTCGGCTACACCCGCGAGGACTACGAAAGAACGATCGAAATTCTTAACGAGGGCGAAGGCATCGCCGCCTACGAGCTGAATGTGTCCTGTCCCAACACGTCCGAGGGCGGACTGCAATTTGGCAGCGATCCGCGCTCGCTCGATGAGGTGGTCACCACGGCAAAGCGCGTTTCCCGCCGTCCGTTGATCGTCAAGCTTTCACCCAACGTGACCAGCATCGCGCAGATGGCCCATATCGCTCAGGAAGCCGGGGCAGACGCGATTTCGCTGATTAATACTTTTGTAGCGATGGCCATCGACGCCGACACGCGCAAGCCCCGCATCGCCAACGTGACCGCCGGACTCTCCGGCCCGGCCATCAAGCCGATCGCACTGCGTATGGTCTACGATGCGGCGCATGCGGTGAACATTCCTGTGATTGGCATGGGAGGAATTTCAACCGCGTCGGATGTTGCGGAGTTCATCCTTGCGGGCGCGAGTGCCGTGCAGATTGGCACGGCGAGCTACTGGGATCCCTGCGCCACCGAGAAGATTGTCGATGAATTACACGGCTGGTGCGAGGATCGGGGTGTGGGTCGGCTGGCCGACCTGGTCGGCGGGATGATTTTGGAGTAATGGAAGAAACGATCAATCTGCCGGAGGCGAGGAAAAGCCTTCGCGTTTCGGTCGATGGACAGCCGAGGGCGGCCCCAGATTACGGCAGTTGTTTAGCGGCCGTGAGTGTACCAGATCGAGCCTGGAGACTTGTAGTTGCGGCCCTCGCCCCAGGCCACGTGAGTGGTTCCAAGGTTATCGATAGCGATCGAGAAGTAGTCACCAAAGGGAAAGCGGAAGCCTGCGGGGAGAACGTAGTCATACCCATGGGACGGGCCGGAGAGTTGAGTTTCGTCCGACCAGGTCGCGCCGCCGTTGCTCGAACTGCGCTGAAAAACATTCCACAAGGAATAGCGACGCGTATCCATCCAGGCGATGCGCACGTCGCCGGCAGCTGCCGCAGCAATCGCGGGGAAACAGTGTTCTACATGATCGCTCGCCGAGGAGACATCCACCTTTGCGGACCAGCTCGCTCCGCCGCTGGTGGACGATGAAAAATAAATGCGTTCGGAGGCGCCATGTTCCTGGCCAGCGTTCCACAGGGTGTAAAGCGTCCCCGCGGCGTCGGAGGCCAGTGCGATCTGCGCGCCGAGAAATTCAGCCTGGCATGTCTGGGCGGAACAGTCTGGCGGCGCACTCGAAACATCCAGTAGAACCGTGGTCCAGCTCCGGCCACCATCGGATGACCGGCTCACATAGATGTTCACTGGGCGCGTGCTGAGTTGCAGGCGCGCGTAAGCCATCCATGAGAAATACACGCCGCCATTGGAATCGACGGTCGCGCCGCCGGCGAGCGACCATCCTGGGACCGCATTCGGGTTCACGGTGACAGAAGTAAAGGTTCCCGCGTAATCATGTGAGGCGGCGACCAGAAAATGCCGCTCATGATTAAATCCCACGTAAACGTCGGCGCCGCGCACGGCGAGCACGGGCTTATCGGCGCTATCCCCGGAGCGCTCAGCCACCGCCAAATTCCAAGTGTGCCCGAAATCCTGCGACCTGGCCACCATCACGTCGCGTTTATTGTTTTGCAGCCACGAGGCGTAGACGGTTTGGCGGTCCACGGGATCGACGACAATTTGCGGATCAAACTGACTGGTCGAAGAAGGCAGCAGGGGATGGGGTGGTTGCCACGAGAGTCCATTGTCGTTGCTGACGGACAAAGCGATAGTCGGGGCGGTGCAGGCCGGGCAGTTGTTTATGGAACCATACTGCGGAAAAAGAATATAGATGTGGCCGTGACCATCGGCCGCCAGCGCGGGTTCCCATTGATCGCCGGTGTTGTAGCCAACGCGGCGCTGGGGAGTGAAGTTCGGAACCGCGAGGGCTTGCTGAACCGTCGCCAGCGCCAAGAGCAGACAGGCGGCGAAGGTCGGCAGACCCCTGGGGCGGCTGGATGGCAAAACCACAGACTTCTCCTGGTCGAACTGCAGAACGTCGAACCGCAAAAACCCTGGGACAACCTTGGCCGCACTTTATCCGAATCCTTCTGCAGCGTCAATTACCCGCGAAGGCCACCTTCACCGTCGAGGGCGTGACTTTCTGGCGAATTCGTCATCTAATAAGACGCAGCCAGGAATTTTGGATTCAGGCGCCACGTCCCGGCGCGGGAGCAGACTTTAAGATGCAGAAAGCGACATTTGCAGCAGGATGTTTCTGGGGAGTGGAAGCCACATTCCGTGCCATGCCAGGAGTGCTCGGTACGCGCGTCGGCTACACCGGCGGAAACACCGAGAACCCAACCTATAAGGAAGTTTGCACCGATCGTACCGGCCATGCCGAAGCGGTCGAGGTGGAATACGATCCAGCGCAGGTTCGCTATAGCGATTTGCTGAAAGTGTTCTGGGAAAATCACGACCCCACGCAACTGAACCGTCAAGGGCCGGACTGGGGCACACAATACCGCTCCGCAATTTTCTTTCACACGCCTGAACAGAAAGCCGAAGCCCAGAGCTCGAAGGAATCTCTGGAGAAGGCTCACCGCTACTCAAAACCGATTGTGACGCAGATCGTTCCCGCGGTGATGTTCTATCCGGCGGAGGACTACCACCAGCAGTATCTGGAGAAGCGCGGACTGGCGAGCTGCCACATCAAGGCGTAGGGAGTTTGGATCGCAGCCGCCATCAGGGCCCTGGCAGCTCGGACGCGGTTGAACACGGAGTTACACCAAGGGTTTGATGTGCTGATGGACCCAGTCGAGGATTTTGGCGAAGCGGAATTCTTGCCTGTCCATTGAGCCGTAGATGAACGCGTATCCGTCGAGGCCATCGATCTCGATGTAAAAGCCGTTGCGCCGAAGGAAGACGTCGGTGGCGCTGAAGGCGATGCGCTTATTGCCGTCAAGGGAAGCCGTGGCTGTTCCCGAGAGATTCCATCAGCGCGGCCGCTGCTTCTTCGCGGGAGTTGTAAGAGCCGGTTTGTCGGACGAAAAACGGCGGCCTCAACCGCCCCCTTATCGGGGACACCGTGGAGACCGCCGAACAACTCAATTAACCGATACTGCATGCGGTAGACTTCCGCAATCGTAGGGTGATTCGACATTTACTTGGCGAGTCGCTGCGGCAATCACGGTTGCGCGCTACCGACAGCCTCGAAGGCCTCCATCACTTCGGGACGAACGACGTGCTGGGATGGAACCAGGTTGCGCAGGTAGAACTGGAGCGCCTGCTCGAGAACATGCCGCTTGGTTTGCCCATTCCGTTCGGCAAGCGCAACGAACTCATCCTAAAGCTGGGCGTCGATCTCAGGAATGAACTTCCCGGTTTTTGTGGGCCTGTTTCAAACCCTCTTCGATTCCCATTTTATCTCCCAATCGTGATTTCTTGATTTATCCATCAATTTGATAATAAATGGCTTATTAGAACAATTTGCTGATCGTAGGAACGCGGGGGGGGAGTTAGCCTGAGTGCGGGATCAGGCCATGACGGGTATTTAGGCGCGAGCAGGCTGTCGCGGTCCGAAAAAAGACAGCAAGACAAACCCGCCAATGTAGTACGGCAGGCTCTGCTGAAAATTGGCACCGGTGAAACGCAGGACCAAACCAAACAGTGCCAGTGCCTCGCACAAAACGTAGGTAACGAGGTAGCCAGTTTTCCAGTGATTCAGGGTGATGGGATCAGCAGGATGCGACGCCAGATTTTCCGCGGAGCGAAACACCAACGTCCTCCTCACCACGAAAATCGCACCCACAATCGCTACTGCTGCGGTGGTGAAGGCATAACTCAAGGAGGGATTTGGCGCTCTGCCGCTCGAACCAACCATCTCGCCCACAATCGCATAAAGAAGAATGCTCGCCAGCATTGCCCATTGCACGGACCGCAGAATTCTTATGGTCCCCCGCATTTGCTGCCCTCGTTGCGTACATTCTGCCGCAATTCGCCGCGGGCGGTGAGGAATTTCTTGGCCAGAACCCGCCTCAGCAATACAACTGTAGCCTCGACGTTCCGCTTCGGCCAGCAGGATGCCGGCCACGAGTTCGCTATGGATGCTGGTGGCCTGATGCTTGTATTCCTGGCCGCAGGCGCAGAAAAATCTGGAACGAGACGGGATGGTTTCCATACGCTGCATCCAGCGTGGCCGCCTTCGAGTAGACCGTGACGTCGGCCCCCAGCCCGAACTGCCAGGCGCGGTTCTGCACCAGATCGCGCACACCTCCAAACGTGTAGGCACCGATGCGATAGGCGGGGTGTACGGCTGCCTGGGGAAATAATTCGTCCTTGTCGACGAGTTCGAGCCGCGTGAAAGCGTAATCGCGGCGCAAAAAGTTCAAAGTGGATTCAAGCAGGTATCCGTTGAGATTGGCGCCGGTGTCGATCTTGTGCACGCGTCCCCACACCACCGATGTTGCCCAATTGCCCGCCGCCAGCGGACGGTTGTATTCCACCGAGGCGGTCTGCCGCCACTGGCTGCCGGCTTCCAATGCTTCCGGATGTTCCAGCCGTCCAACGCTGTATTGCGCTGTCCAGTTGCGCGAGGGTGCAACGCTTGCCCGCCCCGACCAGGAATCCAGCGCGGCGAACTGCATGCTCCAACGCTCTTCGTTCGGCTCGCGTCCGTTGAACGCCGAGGCCTCAAGTTTGACGCGGTCAATGACAAGTCCTGTCGTGACCACGCCAAAGCTGGTGTGCGTGGAATCCTGCAAATGATGGCTCAGCGGCGCCAGGGGCAGTTCTGAAGCCGATGTGCGGTGAATGTAAGCGACAGGCCCGAGCGCGGGTTCCGCGGATGGCCCGCCATACAACTCCCACGAGACTTTTCCTGAAAGCGGCAGCGTATACATTGCGGAAAGTTCCGCGAACACATTGTGCGGATGCTGATGATCCACCAGCCCCAGCCCGTGATATGTCTCTCCCGTCTGAAACAGCTCTGGGAATCCGGGATGCGGGGAGGTGAGCGACTCCGCCGAGAACATTTCACGAAACAAAATTGTTCCGCGCCCCAGCGCATGCTGTTCCATCAGCATTCCCACATTCACTGATTCGGCTTTTGCCCCCCCGCCCCGCGGGCCGCCTTGCTGGTTGTAATCGATGAAAATCTGACCATGCGCCATCAGTTCCCAGCCACCGCGCATCAGCATCCACTCGTGCCCGGGCACAGAAGCCGGCTGCCAGGCTGTTCCGGATCCCGCATGGGGTGAGGGCAGGGAGGTGTCTTCGTGCTCCATGTTCATTCCACCCATGTTCATCCCATTCATGGAACTGTCCTGCGCCGAAGCGCGGCACAACAACACGACAACCACAACCGAACAAACAACCAGCGAATCCAATCCAGCCCTGGCCACAAAAACCTCCCGCTCACGACAAGAAGAACTGCCTGGAGACACGCCGGATGAGAGCATGCCAACGAAGAAAAAGGAGAGAAGGGGGTATCAGATTCTAAGAATTGAAACGGAGGGTGGCCCGCCGGAAGAGTGAAATGCCGTGGGAAACGGGAAACGGAAGGTCGCGACTGCGACGGGCGGAGTGACGCAGGCCGCCGCCACGGCTTGCAGAGCGGGACGCGACGA
>JAUTWY010000490.1 GCA_030838305.1 Acidobacteriaceae bacterium | reverse complement strand
TTGTTGCCGTTCACGTCAACTACGGCAACCGCGCCGCCGTCATCTGGAAAGACCTGGTGGTCAATAAAAGCGATGCGATCTCCGCTCTTTGAAAACCGGATGTCGCTGATCCATCCAACTGTCTCGTACAGAATGTTTCCAATTGGAAATTCGATCTGATAGCGCCCTCTGGAACTCCGCACAATGGCTAACCGGTCCCCATCCGGTGCCCAATCAGCATCGGTAACATTCTCTGCTATCTCGCGAGGCGCACCTCCGGAAAGCGGCGCGCGGGCCAGCGTGCCAATAAATTGCCGATGGGCGACGAAATTGCGCTCCAGCAAGATAGCCATTTCTCCCAATCGCGAAATCGCCAATATGTGAACTTTTCCGCTTCCTAACGGGCGAGACTCGGGGAACTCGGGACGGTTCGAGAACATTCCGCTCGCGTTGCCATCCCACGCTGCGGTATACAGCACGGTTCGACCATCCGGTGCAAATCTGGCCGAGAAGACTGTACCGCGGTGGAATGTAAGTTGCTGGAACCGCGGCTGACTCTTCGAGAATTTTCCGGCAACAAACGTTCCCACAAGAATGCCAAGAGCGACCAAGCTGGCAAGGATAACTAAATTGCGGACCCTAATCCTGCGCCGGGCCGGGCCCTGGGCTGTACTCATTGTCAGGACTTGGTTCTCCAATTTCGGCGCTGGCTCGGGAAGAACTGTTTCTTCAGAGATCGGTTCGTAGATAAACCGATATCCCCGTCGCGGCAGCGTTTCTATATATCGTGGCTGTTCGGCGGAGTCCTGCAATGCGTCGCGCAGACGATTCATCGCCTTGTTCAGGCTCAAATCAAAGTCCACAAATGTGTCCGCGTCCCAGAGCCTTCTCTTTAACTCCTCACGAGTCACTAATTCGCCGGGTCGTTCCAGAAGCGCAACGAGAAGCTGAAGAGGTTTTTCCGAGAGGATGGACTTGTGCCCGTTGGCCGAGAGCTCGCCGGTTCGCAGGTCAATCTTGAATTCGCCGATGCGGAACCGCCGCGGTCGCTGGGTCGCAACTGACATCGTACACTGCACCCCAAAGCTGGCCGTAGAGCTTACCACTAACCCGTGGCATTCGTCGCAGGAACGTGAGCACCCACGCAAATACTTGAAACGAATGTATTTACGCTGGGAATAGAAATGTCATCATGTCGTCACTTACTCGGCATTGCCTTTTGATTTGATATCGTCGAAATGTTGCACGCGAAAATTGTCGTCGGCCCTTCCTCCCAGAGTATTGCTGAAAGCCGGCGCCACTTTCAGAGCCGAAAATCAGGCAGCAGAGCTGTGCATGAAAACCAGAACGCTAAACTTGGTGGCCATAATTGCGCCTGCTCATGCAACGGCCGAATAGTGGACGCGACAAGGAGATTCACATGAGATCCAGGACACTAGTCCTAATCTTAACGATTACAGTTGCGGCGCTCATTACCGCTGCGATCCCCGGGAGCGCCATTGTGCCCGGCACGAACGGTCGGATTGCATTCAGTCGCTTCGATCCAGCGATGGGAGTTACCCTCTTCTACACGGCGAACCCGGACGGTTCAGGGACGCTGCAGGTCCAAGCGATTGGCGATATGTCGCCCGACCATACCCGCATCGCCTTTGACTTTTCCGACATGGGCGGCAATCAGCAGATTGCCACCGCCGACATCGATGGTTCAAACCCCCAGCAGATCACATCGGGGCCGGCTATTCACGAGGCACCCTCTTGGTCGCCCGATGGATTACACCTCGTGTTCGACTTCTCAGCCACTACCCCAGACAATGATCCCAACTTTCATACCACGCTTTATGTCATGAATGCTGATGGGAGCGATCCGCACGCAGTGATCCCCGATACGGTGCTGCGCGGTCAGGAGCGCATATTCGATGTTGAGCCGGGGTTCTCACCCGATGGAACTCAGATTGTGTTCGAGCGGATCGTGAAGCAGGAGGGCAACGGCTTTCAGCAACAGGCAGTCTTCGTCACGAACTCGGACGGTGGCAACGCTCGGCAGTTGACATCTTGGGGGCTCGGGGCCGAGCATGCGAGCTGGTCGCCCGACGGACAGTGGATCACTTTTAACGCACTCAAACAGAGTCAACATCCCACTGGGGGCAGCATCAGTATCTACCTGATGCGCCCTGATGGCAGCGACCAGCACATCATCTACAACGGTCAGAGCCATACTGGAGGCTTTCACCCAGTGTTCTCGCCGGAGGGCCATCAGATCGTCTTCGGATGCGCCCAGCCCGCCACCGTTGGAGCGTCAGCCGAGAGCAAGTCGAAGGCTCATGATGATGACATCTGCGTGATGAATGCGGACGGCTCGAACGTCGTAGACATCACGAATACGCCGGGAGTTTTTGAAAACGCACCACATTGGTACGCGCTACCATAACACTGATGGTCACTGTTATGACTAATCGAGCAGCGGCGAAATGTGATGCGATGACTTGCTTTGCATTAGTCTGTTCGCATAACAAACGAATGGTGGCGAGGACACCGCCCGTTGACTCGGGAACAATCCAGGGAAGAGACCGCCAATCGGCTAC
>JAUTWY010000466.1 GCA_030838305.1 Acidobacteriaceae bacterium | reverse complement strand
AATCTGTTTGACATTGTTCCGCCGCTGATCGAGGAAGTGAAGAAGGCGAAAGCGGCAGGTTAGCTCATGCTGATCTTCCGTAAACCGATCGAAGGCGTCGAACGTCCGCAAATGCCAGCCGATGTTGTAATCGTCGGCGGAGGACCCGCGGGCATGGCGTGCGCGCTGCGCTTGGCTCAGTTGATTGATGCGCATAACGCCGCTGATCCCGACTCTCAGCTCAGCAAAGAAAACATCTACGTGCTCGAAAAAGCCCGCGAGATTGGCCAGCACTGCCTCTCAGGAGCTCTGCTCGATCCGCGCTCCATGCGCGAACTCCTTCCCGGATTCGAAAAAGAAGCGCCAATCGATGCGCAAGTCACCAAAGAAGCCGTCTACTTTCTCACCGAGAAGAGCAAGTTTAAGCTGCCCATTACACCGCCGCCGCTGCGCGATCACGGCAACTACGTCATCTCGCTGAACCGTTTCGTAAAGTGGATGGGCAGCAAGGTGGAACAGACTGGCATCACCATCTTCACCGGATTCGCCGGGTCCGAATTGCTGTACGAGGGCGACCGCGTCAGCGGTGTTCGCACCGACGATAAGGGCGTGGACAAAGAGGGTCACCAGAAAGCGAATTTCGAGCCGGGTTACGACCTCAACGCGAAAATCGTCATCCTTGCCGAGGGGCCGCGCGGATCTTTAACGAAACAACTCGTCTCGAAATTCGATCTTGCGAAAGACTCTAACCCGCAAACCTACGGCGTTGGCGTTAAAGAACTCTGGGAAGTTCCTTCCGGCCGCCTCGCCCCTGGCGAAGTCATCTATACATTGGGGTGGCCGCTCACCACAAAAGAATATGGCGGAGCCTGGATCTATGGTGGCAAAGACAACATCGTCTCGCTCGGCTTCGTCACCGGCCTCGACTATCCCGACCCGCGCCTCGACCCGCAACGGGTTCTGCAGGAATTCAAGAAGCATCCCCTGGTTGCGAAACTGCTCGAGGGCGGCAAGATGATCCGCTACGGTGCGAAGTCGATGCCCTACGGAGGCTGGTGGGCGATTCCCCCGGTCGCGGGCGATGGCTGGATGATGCTCGGCGATTCCGCGGGCTTCTTGAACTCGGCGCGCCTCAAGGGCATTCATCTCGCAATCAAGAGCGGCATGCTTGCCGCTGAGACAGCATTCGAAGCGCTGAAGAAAGACAATTCATCGGCGGCAATGTTGAACACCTACCAGAGAAAAGTCGAATCCAGCTGGATCAAAGATGAGCTCTGGAAAGTCCGCAACATGCACCAGGGATTCGAGCAGGGCCTTTACGCAGGAATGTTTCACACCGCTTTACAGCTCGTCACCGGCGGACGCGGTATCCGCAGTCGCTATCCCGCGCGGGCTGGACACGAGCACATGCACAAGCTCGCCGAGGTGCCCGCCGACGGCGGCGCTGAGGCCCATCTGCTCGGTCCTGCCAAGGGCGACGGCAAGCTGATCTTCGACAAGCTCACCGATCTTTATCACTCGGGCACCAAGCACGAAGAAGATCAGCCTTCCCATCTTGTCATCCACGACACGAACATTTGCAATACACGCTGCGTGAAAGAATTCGGAAGCCCTTGCCAGAATTTCTGTCCCGCCAACGTGTACGAAATGGTCGACGACGCCACCCAGCCCAACGGCAAGCGCATCAGCCTAAATCCTTCGAACTGCGTGCATTGCAAGACCTGCGACATCGCTGATCCATACCAGATCATCACTTGGGTTCCGCCCGAGGGTGGCGGCGGACCGAACTACGACGGGATGTAACCGGAGGCCGATTCGCAAGCATTTACTCTCGCCTTCTACGCCTTCTCCAGCATTTCTTCCCGCGAACATCGACTCCGTTGTAAACTGTCTCTCCGAAAAGGGGGTCCAGAAAATGCGACTGGCATTTCGACTTGTGCGCATGTCCGCCATCCTCATCCTTACCTTCAACGTTTTTGCCCAGGAAACGGATGCCGAAGGTTGCAAAGACTCTCCCATCATCACGCGCATGCCGGGCAGCACCATCCACAGCTGCGAAAACAAAGAATACGAACAGGCCAAGATGCCGGCCGACGCGGATGGTGCAGAGAAGGAAGTAGAAGGAGAGTTTCATTCCTGGGACTACGGCACGCGCGAGGGCGTCAGCGAGATTCAGGTCTATCGCAACTTCGAAACCGCCTTGAAGAAGGCCGGATTCACCATTGTGTTCCAGGCGTCTCCCGGCACTATCACCGCGCGCAAGGGCAACACTTGGTTTTGGTTGCAGAATAGCGGCACATATTACTACCAGACGATCGTCACCGAAAAGGCGATGAACCAGGAGGTGACTGCCGACGCCTCCAGCCTCTCCGATGAACTCAACAAGTCTGGACACGTGGCGGTCTATGGAATTCACTTCGACACCGGGAAAGCGTCGATCCTCCCCGATTCGGAAAATGTGCTCGGCGAAATCGCGAAGATGCTGAAGCAGAATCCGGACGTAAAGCTGAGCGTCGAGGGCCACACCGACAACGTTGGTGCTGCCGCTGCCAATCAGGCGCTTTCAGAAAAGCGCGCGCAAGCCGTGGTCCTATGGCTTACCGCGCATGGTGTCGAAGCCTCTCGCCTGAAGGCCAAAGGTTGGGGGCAAAGCAAGCCCGTCGCCGACAACAGCGCCGAAGACGGCCGCGCCAAAAACCGCCGGGTGGAACTGGTGAAGATGTAAATGTAGCGCGGGCGCCCGCGCCCGCGTTGCGTCCAACTGATTTAAGCCCGTGGTAGCATTTCCTGCATGCGACGCCGTGTGGCGATTTGCGCTGTTCTGATTCTTTGCGCCCTGACCGCCTTGGGCCAGCAGCCTGCCTCTCCTCCCGGTCGAGCCTTGCGGCAATGGCGAGAATCGAAAGCGGCCGTTTTTCGGGACGACTTTGGCGAACTCGGCCACTATCGCGATGCCAATACTGCTCTCAAACCGCCCGCGCCCGGGGAGAACCGCGTCGTTTTCTTCGGCGATTCCATTACTGACCTTTGGCACCTCGACGAATATTTTCCCGGCAAGCCTTATGTCAATCGAGGCATCAGCGGGCAAACTACTCCGCAGATGCTCATCCGCTTCCGCCAGGACGTGATTGAGCTTCATCCGAAAGCGGTTGTCATTCTCGCCGGTACCAATGATATTGCCGGCAACACTGGCCCGATGCGACTCGAAGATATAGAAGCGAACTACGCGTCCATGGCCGAACTCGCCGGCGCGAATCAGATCCGCATCGTTTTCTCTTCGGTGCTGCCCGTGCACAACTACGCGCCGCAGTCGCAGGATCTGTTTGCTGGACGCCCGCCCGAAAAAATCCGGGAACTGAATCGCTGGATGAAGAACTACGTAGAAGCGCACTCCGATTGCCTCTATCTCGATTATTTCAGCGCGATGGTTGACGACAAAGGCTACATGAAGAGGGATCTCGCCGACGATGGCCTGCATCCGAACGTGGCGGGATACAAGATCATGGCCCCTCTGGCGGAGGCCGCGATTCACAGCGCCTTGATGACTTCGAAACCTTGAAACCTTTTCTTCCCCTGCTGGCTCTATAATGTGAGTGAGTTTCCGACCGTCTCGGCCTTCGGGCATACCCAGGCCGCGGCGGCGAGGGAGGACGCGGGCGACGGCGCCCGCGCCACACTTCCCGAGGGTGCTGGTGGAAACACCGGCGCCTCCCGCGCTCCGTAAGGGGCGCATTGGAAAGGAAGCGACTGCCGGGTTTTTCCCGCCTGCGTCTCTTTTCCGGAATGAACCACAATGATCGCGCCCCTCACCGACAAATTCGGCCGCCCCATCACGGATCTGCGCATCTCCATCACCGACCGCTGTAACTACAAGTGTGTCTACTGCCGCACGGGGAACGAGGGCGCGCTCTACGGTGACCTGCCGTTTGACGACTACCTTCGGATGGCTCGCGTGTTGGTCGGTATGGGAGTTACCAAGATTCGCCTGACCGGAGGCGAACCGCTGTTGCGCAATGGGGTCGTGGAGTTTGTCCGCGAGTTGGCGAAGTTGCGCCCTCAGGGGCTAAAGCCCGATTCTTTTTCTGCTGCTGACGGCGCGGCTGAAAGCCGCGCCCTTTCAAAATGGAGTCTTGGATCGACCTTTGATTCCGGCGAACCTCTGGACATCGCGCTCACCACCAACGGCCATCTGCTCGCCGACCTTGCACAGCCGCTCAAAGCCGCCGGCCTGACTCGCGTCACCGTCTCCATGGACGCCGTCGATCCGGACCGCTTCGCCCGCATCACGCGCGTCGCCAACGGGTACGACCACGTGCTGGCCGGCATTC
>JAUTWY010000223.1 GCA_030838305.1 Acidobacteriaceae bacterium | reverse complement strand
TCACCTTGATCATTTCCAAATCAAACTTAACGCGTTGATGAATGCGCTGCGATTCGACTACGCGTCCCTGTTTCTCCAGTTCCACCTCCCACCACGCCAGCTCTTTCTTGATCGACTCCACCGCCGACGCGCGGGTTTCATCCTTCATCACATAATGGGTCTTGGGATAAAGCGGCAGCCGCATGTACTTCTGCTTCACCGTGCCAAACAGCGGATCGACCTGTGACAAAGACTCGACCTGATCTCCCCAAAGCTCGATGCGGTATGCCATGTCGTCGTAGGTAGGGAAGACCTCGATCACGTCGCCACGCACGCGGAACGTTCCGCGCCGGAACTCGCCATTGGTGCGCTCGTAGAGAATGTCGACCAACTTGCGCGTAATGTCGTCGCGCGTGATCTTCTGGCCCTTCTCCAGAAACAGCATCATGCCGTAGTAAGCCTCGGGCGAACCTAATCCGTAGATGCAGCTGACCGAAGCCACAATGAGCGCGTCGCGCCGCTCAAATAAAGATCGAGTTGCAGAAAGCCGCAGCTTGTCGAGTTCATCGTTGATCGTGGCTTCTTTCTCGATAAACAAATCGGCAGCCGGAACATAAGCCTCGGGCTGGTAGTAGTCGTAATATGACACGAAATATTCGACCGCGTTGTGGGGAAAGAAATTCTTGAATTCGTGATAAAGCTGCGCGGCTAGCGTCTTGTTATGTGCCATCACCAGCGCCGGACGGTTCACCGCCTCAATCACCTTGGCCATGGTGTAAGTCTTGCCTGACCCAGTGACGCCCAGCAAAACCTGATGCTGCTCACGGTCGTATACCCCACGCAGCAGCGATTCGATCGCGCGGCCCTGATCCCCCTGCGGTTTGTAATCGGAAACGAGTTTGAAATCCATGAAAGAAGCTCTTAGCCGTTAGCTCTTAGCCTTTAGCCACTGCTCGCGGGAAGCGGCTATGCCCATGCCGGGCAAAGCCCGGCTGGGTTTCCTCACCCGATGAACGACGCCTCCACAGAAGGCAATTTCGCCGAGCAGGAATCTCTTTATTATAACGCTGGCAAAAATGCTTTTCGCTGACCCACGGGGGTGTCGCGGTAGCGAGGAAAGAAAACCGAGCCGAGCTTCAATCGGCCGGGACAGCCGAGGGCGGCTGTCCCCACACTCTCTTACAACTCCGCCAGCACGCGGTGCACCAGATAGATGGAGATCGATCCTTCCCCCACGGCAGAGGCCACACGCTTCACATTTCCGGCGCGAACATCGCCTACGGCAAACACTCCCGGCAGGCTGGTCTCCAGCATTAGCG
The DNA here is from genome assembly GCA_030838305.1 of Acidobacteriaceae bacterium. Lineage (GTDB taxonomy): Bacteria > Acidobacteriota > Terriglobia > Terriglobales > Acidobacteriaceae > Sulfotelmatobacter. The sequence goes on along the minus strand of JAUTWY010000223.1, from coordinate 2,597 downwards.
GCACGCGTTGAAGCGGCCAATGGTAGTTCTGAATCACCGGATCCAGATCTCTGCCGGTGAGAATGAAGCCCTTATTGTCGAGTGCCACGCATCCTTCCAGCCACTCGGTGCGCGGAGAGGCTCCGGCCATGATGAACACGTGCCGGATGTCGTGAGTTGAGATTTCGCCCGTCCTGTTGTCCCGCCAAGTCACGCGTTCCAGTTGCGTGTCGCCGTCGAGACCAACGATCTCGGTGCAGTAGTGCATTTCGATGGCCGGATTTTCCTCAATGCGCTGGATCAGATAGCGCGACATCGTGTCGGACAACTGACTGGATCGCACCAGCATATGGACTTTGCCGGATGTTTGCGAAAGGTAAACCGCCGCCTGACCCGCCGAATTGCCGCCGCCCACCACGATTGCGTCTTCTTTGCCGCACACCTGCGCTTCAATATAAGTTGCCCCGTAATAAATGCCCTGGCCTTCAAACTTCTTCAGGTTGTCAATCTCCGGCTTGTTGTACTGCGCGCCGCTGGCGATTACGACGGTGCGAGCGCGAATCACTTGACCGCAGTCCACACTCAACTCGTAGGGACGCCGCTCGCAATTCAGCCTTTTCACGTTGTTGGCAACCAGCATCTTGGCGCCAAACTTTTGCGCTTGCGCGGAGGCCCGGCCGGCCAATTCCTGCCCTGAAATTCCCATTGGGAAGCCCAGATAGTTTTCGATCCTGGAACTCGATCCCGCCTGCCCGCCGGGAGATTCTGCCTCAATCACCAAAACGTCCAGACCTTCCGACGCCCCGTAAACCGCCGCTGCCAGACCGGACGGCCCGGCGCCCACGATCACCAGGTCCCGCACTTCCGCCGCCGTGATGTGAGCGTTCAGCCCCAGGCACCTGGCCAGCTCCTGAATCGAGGGCCGGCGCAACACCGTGCGGTTATTGCAGATGACCACAGGAACTTCCTCCGGCGTGACCTGAAAGTGGTCGAGCAGATCCTGATAGCCGGTATCGGTATCGAGATCCACGTAGGTGTGCGGATGTCCATTGCGGGTGAGAAACTCGCGCAAACGCAGCGTCTGCGCCGAGTGCCGCGATCCCAACAGGATTACGTTTCCCAGGCCGCGATCGATCAGCGCAACCCGGCGCAGGATGAAAGCGCGCATGAAGATTTCGCTGAGCTCAGCGTCCCTTGCGACCAGCGTTCTCAGGTCGTGGTTACTCATTTGAAGGAATTCACCGGCTTGTGTAACCCGGCCACGGACCAGGGCGAGCCGGCCGGAGATGGTTGTCATCTCTCCGGTGAACCCTCCGGCCTCGTGGGTCACGATCGTTCTCTCGCCATGGTGGTCCGGCTGCACAATTTCCATGCTGCCGGAGAGCAACACGAAAAATGGCACGTCACTGTCTCCCGGCTCAAACAATATGTCGCCCACGTTTACTTGGCGGACCGTGCTCAAAGGACGGATCCGGCGGATCTGTTCCGCCGTCAGGCGTGGAAAAGCTTCCGCCTGGACCTCGGGGGACAAAGGTGTTATCGGGGAAGACATAATTCCTCCGGATCAAGCCTAAACGGACGAGTGAGATTAAGTAGATGATGCTCGCAGGTCTTCGGCTTCAGGAGCAGGTGGGCCGATGCAAGCTTTACTTATCCTGTATCTCACCCACGCCCACAATCCTCGTGGTAGCGCTGAACTTCTTGTAATCCCGGAAAGTCTGTTCCTGCTCTATGTTGTACTCCTTGAGCAGAGCCAGGCGCACGTCCACCTTGAACGCGACGTGCTTGGGCAACCAAACTTCATCATTCACTCTGGTTTGCTCGATCATAATGCGAGAACCTTTGTGAACGCGCGCCAGAAACCATCCAAGGGACACTGTGTCGATGCATTCGATATCCATCTTGGCCCATTGCGCATCGGTCTTATCGATCCACACCCGGCCGTGAAACTTGGGAAGGAATTTGGCCTGCTTCATGTGGGGCTCGTATCCGGGGCGCGGCTCCGCGTCAATCACCCAGGCCTCGCGGTTACCCACGGATTCGGTTCCCACCAAGTGGAAGTTATAAGCATCGGCCACCTCATGCACGAACTGGCGACCCTGTTCACGATCTTTTTCTTCTTTCCGCTCGCGCTTCTTGCGCGCTTCTTCGGACTCGTTCTTGCGCTTCTCGATCATCTTCTGAATCTTTTCTTCTTCCTTGGCCGCGTCTTTGGAGTCGAGCGGCTTATCGTTTTTCTGGATCAGCCGCTGCACTTGCTCGCCATAGAGTTCCATCACTTCATAGGTCTTTATCTCGGTGGACCGAACCTGTCCCTTGCCATCCAATTTGTGCTCTTCGTCGCGCTCGACGTAGGTGTAATCCCGCAGGCGCTTGTCGTTTTCCATATCCTTGTCGGCGGCTACGCGAAATAACTGCTGCATCTGTTCCTGCGATAGATTGCCCTTGGCATCCGGTGTTAAGTCCGGAAGAGAAGCGGGAGTCACTGGGCTTCTCGTCGCAGACTGTTCTTGCTGCCCGAAAGCCGATTGGCCGGCACCCAGGACGGTGATCAAAACAAGATGGGCAGCACCTAATTTTTTCATGATCCGCGCTGCCTGCTTAGAAGACACAAACCT
>JAUTWY010000431.1 GCA_030838305.1 Acidobacteriaceae bacterium | reverse complement strand
AGACTATAAAGAATTGGTGCGCTGCGACCGGCAATTGTTGCAGAAACTGAAGACCCTGGACGTGAAGGCGCTAACAGAAAAAACCAACCGCTATCTCACCAACGATGAAGTGAAAGCGGTGATGATGCGACGGGATAAGATTGTGGCACAGTTCCAGAAGCTGATCGCTGAAAAAGGTGAGAACGAAGTGCTGTACTGAATCATTTAACCAAAGTAAACCGCACAGCTCCATGGGTGGTGGCTCTTTCAGGCATCAGGGTCTGGCGGGCAGCCATTGAGGGATGCAGCTGGAGACGTTGCCAAAGTTTTGAATGGTTTTTGTTTTCGGTCCCTTGGGTCTAGGGTTCTTGCTACACATCATGTCTTTGCCGGTAATCCCGGTGAAAAGGAGAGAAAACATAATGAAGAAGCAACTCACTCTGCTGTTCGCGTTGGTACTAACCTTTCCGCTGATGAGGGCGGTGTTCGCGCAAGAGGCTCCGGCCAAGTCGAAGGCGGTGCGCTTTGAAGGTAGAGTTGAAAGAAGCAGCAAGGAGCAGTCTTCTCTGACCATTCGTCAGGAGGGTGGGACTGTGGAGAAGACCTGTGTGTTCGACAGCTCCACGAAATGGGTCAGCCAGTATCACGCCGACAAGAAGGTCAACGACATTGACGCCAGCCAGGTTAAGGACGGGGATTTCGTAATTTGCAAGGGCACCCCGGGGGAGGGCAGTGTAATCCACGCGACTCTCATCTCTAAACGGCTCTCGCACTCCACCCCATAGACGAGTTCGCTCTATATCGCAAGTTGAAGCTCCCCTCTTGTAAGAATAGGGGCTCACTTAGCAACCAACTCGCGGAGCCGTCATGGATGGCTCCGCGATTGTGCATTTGTTTGTCGTCTATCGGGAACCGCCGCGTCAAAAGCTTCGGCCACCCCCGGCTGTGAGGAGTATTTCAGGTTATTGACTTGTGCAACTATGGCAGCCTACGATGCACCCGTAATAAAGGATGCCCTGCGGAACTCAATTTTTTCGCTAAAGTCTGCTGCTCGTCCATAGGAGGAAGGTAAATGGTCCGCGCTCCGATCTGGGTCTCTCCCCAACACCTTTGTATTTTTTTCGTCTTGGTCCTGGTGTCGGCGGCGGGAACGTGGGCGGCACCAGCAAATGTTCCACCGGGACCGCCGGAATCTGTAGTCGCCATCGGCGATGTCCACGGTGACTTTGACGACTTTGTCGCCATCCTCCGGCGCGCCGGTCTTACGGATCAGCAGAACCACTGGACAGGCGGTAAGACAACCTTCGTCCAGGTCGGAGATCTCCTGGATCGCGGTCCCAAGCCGCGCGAAGTCATGAACCTGATGATGGCACTCGAGAAAGAAGCGCCACAAGCAGGCGGCCGGGTTGTGGGTTTGCTCGGTAACCACGAAGCGATGAATATCATGGGCGACCTGCGCTACGTCACCCCCGCGAACTACGCGAGTTTTGCCGACGGCAATTCCGAGAAGCGACGAAAAGATGCGTATGTCGAGTATGGGGAATGGAAGGATAGTCACGCATCCTTATTTGCAGAGCTTCCCCAACCCATGGAGTTGACGGAGGCAGAGTGGATGGCGCGCCATCCGGCAGGTTTCATTGAGCAGCGCGAGGCGTTTGGTCCAAAGGGAGAATACGGGGAATGGTTGCGCGGACATGCCGCCGTGGCCGAAATTGATGGAATCATCTTTTTGCACGGAGGAATTCATCCTGATCTGGCCAAGACGAAGCTTGATGCAATGAATAATCGGATCCACGACGAAATCAAGGCATTTGATGCCTCGAAACAGTATCTGCAGGATGAAAAACTGATTCTGCCATTCTTCAATTTGCAGGAAATCTACAGTGTGCTTCGAGCGGAGGTCAGCGTTGAGCTCAAGTCGCGTGTCCCCGCCAACAAGGAGCGCCAGGCTAAGATCCAGGAGTTCTTGAGGCATGAAGATTGGTTCAGTGTGCGGGTTGATGGCCCGTTGTGGTTTCGCGGTTACGACCAGTGGAGCGAAGAAGAGGGTGCACCGCAGGCGAGCAAGGTCTTGGAGGCTTACAAAGCGACACACGTTGTGGTAGGCCACACGGTGCAAAAGGGTGGTCGCATCCGGCCTCGCTTTAGCAACAAAGTGTTTCTGATCGACACCGGCATGCTCAGCAGCTACTACCCTGGAGGCAGGGCGTCCGCTTTAGAAATCTGCGGCGATACCAAATTTATCGCTGTCTATCTGGACCAACAGGTAGTGCTTCTCGATTCCACTGGTTCGTCGCCCCAAGACGGAGGCCCCGGGGAGCATGCATTGGCGGGAAATGGGGCGAAGGTCCCGGAAAAGGTAGCGAGTTCACCCGCCGGGGGTATATGTTCCGGAACGACGGCCGCACCGCAATAAGAGAAAGCTGCGAAAGAAGGTTCTTCGGATGAAGCGGTGGATTGAGCGAGGACTGAACATCGAACCCGGAGATCTGGCGCGTGGCATCCCCCTGTGCGCCTGTCTGTTTCTGATTATGAGCTGCTATATAACCGGAAGAGTTGCACGCGATGCCTTGTTCCTTGCCCGCTTCCAAGCGGTCCAGTTGCCCTACGCCGACATCGCCAGCGCGATTTTAGTCGGAATCGTAGTAGTCGGCTACGTTCGTCTGGGGCGGAGGACCTCTCTTCGCAACCTACTGGTGGGCAGTCAGTTCTTCTTCGCAACAAACTGCGCGCTTTTTTGGGCGCTGGCCCACTACTACCATCCGGCATGGCTTTATCCGGCATTCTATATTTGGGTAGGTCTCTTCGGGGTGCTCGCTCCAACCCAGGTCTGGACCCTGGCGAATTATCTTCTGACCACGCGAGAAGCGAAGCGCATTTTCGGCATGGTGGGCGGCGGAGCCATATTGGGTGCGATTTTCGCCGGCTTTTTCTCGAAGACTATAGCCAAGGCGTTCGGCACGGAAAGCCTGCTGCTGGGCATGACCTTGCTTCTCTTGATTTGTGCCGCGCTGATGGGAACCGCGTGGCAGAGCTGGAAATCCCGCCTTGCAGATCATGGTGAAACGGCAGCTGGGAATAAGGGAACCGGGCAAAGGGACTTACAGAGCAGCATGCGGTTGGTTTTTTCCTCTCCCTATTTGCGAGCCATAGCCGCCGTCATCGGCCTTGC
>JAUTWY010000602.1 GCA_030838305.1 Acidobacteriaceae bacterium | reverse complement strand
TGGCTTCACCCAATGTGAGCTGTGACTTTGAGACGCCCTGGTACTTGCGCTTCTGGGTAAAAGATCAGCCGGGCATTATCGCAAGTCTGGCCGCGATCCTCTCGGCTCATCAACTGAACATCGATGCAGTACTGCAAAAGCCAGGCTTCGACAAGAACGCCCTACCCTTTGTCATCACGCTGGAGTCTTGCCGGGACTCGCAACTGCATCCCGCGCTCGAGCAAATGTCCGCGCAATCTTTCGCTCTACGCCCCTGCCTATGTCTTCCGATCCTCCGCTAGGGGGCTCGGAGTGCTGCATCCCACTAAGACCGCATCCACTGACGTTTTGGTGTGTTTTGGCTTCCGTTAGCGCCTTTCTACTCTACTTCACTTCCAGAAGGGATTCTTTAGCCCCGCAGGCGCAAGTGCGCTATTGGTCTTTGCCTCCGTGCCCGAGTCATCCGATATTTTTTCGTCCTGCAAACGAGACGAAGGCGCATGAAGTTCGTCGTCGCGATACGGCAGCATGGAAGAAGGGGTGGGATATTCTGAGTTCATCGGTACCTCCACAGGGTTTATGATCTAGATCCATTGGAACACCCCTGGGGGCTCGCTAGCCCGCAAAATCCTGATACTTCGCATCGAAAAATCAGCATCCCAAAATCCGGCAATTTCCATCATTTCGAGCCTTCCCGCGAAAACTGCTACGATGTCATTTCACGGACGGTGCTTTACACTCTCAAGACTCACCTTCAGGTATACCTTTCATGAAATACAACCAGCTGGGCCGCACCGGTTTCGAAGTCAGCGACATCGCCTATGGATTGTGGGGCATGAGCGGCTGGAGTGGCTCTGACGACAAACAGTCTCTCGATTCCCTGCAGCTCTCGGTCGACTCGGGCTGCACCTTCTTCGACACCGCCTGGGCCTACGGCGAGGGCAAGAGCGACGGCCTGCTGGGCGAAACCATGGCGCGCAACCAGAAGCGACTGTACGCTGCATCGAAAATTCCTCCCGCCAACGACAAGTGGCCCGCGCTCCCAAAATATAAATATCGCGACGTGTTTTCCGCCGCCCACGTCATCAAGTACGCCGATCTGATCCGCAAGAAACTCCGCGTGGATTCGATCGACCTGCTGCAGTTTCATGTCTGGGATGACAGTTGGACTGATGATCCCGAATTTCGCTCTACCGTCGAGAAGCTGAAGGACGGAGGCTGGATTCGCTCCTTCGGCCTCAGCCTGAACCGCTGGGAACCGGAGAATGGCATGAAAGCCCTGCACACCGGCCTGGTCGATGTGGTGCAAGTGATTTACAATATCTTCGATCAGGCGCCCGAGGACAAGCTGTTTCCCCTTTGCCAGGAGCTCAACGTGGGCGTAATCGCGCGCGTGCCTCTCGACGAAGGCAGCCTCGGGGGCAAGATGACACTCGAGACCCGGTTCCCCAAAAACGATTGGCGCTCCGGCTATTTCGGTCCGGAAAATTTGGCGAATACAATTCGCCGCGTCGACAAAGTCAAGACGATTCTGCCCGCAGGCATGACCCTTCCAGAAATGTCCCTGCGGTTCATCCTGTCGCATCCCGCGGTGAGTACGACGATTGTTGGCATGCGCAGCCCAGAGCACGTGCGCGAGAACGTTGCCGCCAGCGACGCCGGACCGCTAGACTCCGCCTTGCTTGCGGAACTGAAAAAGCACCGTTGGGACCGCAAGCCGCAACGCTGGTCGGACTAAAGAAGTCTCGCCCCCGCATCCTCCGCGTCACTTCGCCTCCTATTCCAGGTCAAAACCGCCTGCGAGGCCGCCGTTCTACGACGTCTGGTAGTAGCTAGGGTCGCAGTTTAGGCTTCCTACTTGTCCGCCATGAAAGAGGATTCGCTGAAAGTTCCAATCTCACTCACCCTGTTGCTGTTTCTTTCTCTGCTCGTGCCCGGAACGACCCTCTACGCTCAGAACTCGCGCGGGTCGTTGCGCGGCACGGTGCAGGACGCCACTGGCGCCCGCGTTCCCTCGGCAACAGTTATTGTGCAGTTGTCCGGATCGAACGTGCGGCGTGAGTCCAGCAGCGAAGACCGCGGCGAGTTTCGACTCGACGACCTGCTCCCCGGCAACTACCACATCACGGTCAACGCAAAGGGATTTGCTGTGGCGGAGGCCGACGTCTCAGTCCCGGTGGCCACCGTCCGCGATGTTACGGTCACCTTGAAGTTGTCGGTACAGGAGACGGTAAAGGTTCAGGCCGAGACTTCCTCCATCACCTCGCAGCCAATCGATCTGGCCAGTGTGGTTCACCAGGGCGTGGTGTCGCGTCAGGATATTGAAACTCTCCCGCTTGCGGCGCGGAGCTTCGCAAACATGGCTTACCTGGTCCCGGGCACAGAGCCGGTGGAACCCTCCGATCCCACGAAGGCGCGCATCACCGCGGTCTCTACGGGCGGCAGTTCTGCTCTCAACAACGAGCTCTCCGTCGATGGTGGCGACAATTCCGACGACTGGATCGGCGGCTTCCTGCAGAACTTCTCACCCGATGCCATTCAGGAATTCGCCATGCGAACGGCGCAGGAGGACGCCGATACCGGAGGCACCACCGCCGGCTCAGTGGTGATTACCACCCGGCACGGCACAAACGAATGGCACGGCAGCGGCGCTTTTTACGAGCGTGCGGCCTCGCTGAACGCGCGTTTCCCCATCGAGAATCCTGCGCCAAATCCCAAGCAGCCGTTCTCGCGCCAGAACTATGTCGCCACCTTGGGTGGCCCCCTGGTGAAGGACAAAGTCTGGCTCTTTTCATCCTTCGAATATGTGCATGAAAACGCCAGCATCGCCTACAGCCCCGCCAACACGACGCAGTTCGATGCGCTTGCGCAATTGGCTTCGCAAGGCCTGATTCCTGGCGTCAGGTTCATTGCCGTGCCCGCGAATGTTCCCATCCCGTTCCGCGATTACCTGGGCTCGCTGCGTCTCGACTGGGCGCAATCCCCCAAGTCCCAGTGGTTTCTGCGGACTGCCGAAGACAACTACGTCACGCATAACAATCTGGTGCAGCAAGCAACCCTGCCCTCGACCGGACTGACAACGCACAACAACTACTGGAACGCACTCATCAGCAACACGTATGCGTTTAATCCGCGATGGCTCGGCACTTTCGTATTCGACGCCAGCCTGTTGCACCTCACTCAGGCCCGCAATCAGACACTGGGTTTCGCATTGCAGTTTCCCTTCAGCGCCACGTCGCTGACCGTCTCCGGTGCTGAGACCTTCGGCGACAACCAGTTCGCCACGCCCATTACTTTCTTTCCTTCCCTGCGCAATCAGGAGAAGTATCAATTCCGCTATGACGTGAGTCACGCCACCGGCGACCACGCCTTCAAATTTGGCGTCAACTTTATTCACGAGCCGGTGCTCAGCGGCGCGTTTGCTGGAAACCAGGAGACACTTTACCTCTTCCCTAACGATCCCACTTTCTATCTGACCGATACAGCTCAGTTCACCTCGGATCTTGAGGAGGGCGCTTCGACCACGCCCGCCGGAGATGGCAGCTTTTCGCAAAGTGTGCAGCGCCTCGGACTCTACGCGCAAGATTCCTGGCGCGTCACTCCGCACCTCACGTTGAACTACGGACTGCGATACCAAACCACGTTCGGCCTCTTTAGCGCCTCGGGTCGCAGCCAGTTGGAGAATCCCGCTTTCCTCACACTGAAAGCTCTCGGCATTCCTCTGGTCAACGCGGCGCCTCATGACTACCGTAAGCAGATCGCTCCGCGCCTGGGCATCGCATACGCTCCCGGCGACAGCGGCAAGACCGTCTTCCGCGCCGGCTTCGGCATGTTTTACAACGATCTCGCACAAGTCGGCTGGGCGCCGGCGTTTCAGGCTGTCAATGCTCCTCCTGGCGTTTGTATCGTTCCCACGGACCCGGGCTGCCTTCAACCTGGCGATCCCGGGGCTCTGATCGATTCGCACTATAGAACGCCTTATATCACCCACATCACAGGGGGCCTGCAGCATGCGCTGAACTCACATTGGACCGTCAGCGCTGACTATATTCACGAGCAGGGTAATAACGGATATCGCCCCTACAACTACGTACCCGATTTCACCATCGATGCCAACGCACCCGCCGTCACCATCTTCCACTCTGACAACCGCTCCAGCTACAACGCGTTGATGCTGGTCGTGCAAGGCAATGTCTCACGGCGCTTCAACCTGATCGCGCATTACACCCGCTCCAGCGCCAAAACGTGGGGCTGCGTGCTCGGCGAACTTTCGGACTATGTAAACGGCGTTTGCAACCCGCTGAACCCATTCGGGCCGGGCGACTACGGGCCATCGGGCGAGGATGTCCCCAATCGCTTCGTTGTCGCCGGAACTCTACACCTGCCCGGGGGCTTCGACGTTTCCACCATCACGCAGGGAGAAAGCGCCCGCCCCTTCACGCTCACCACCCCAGTGGACGTGAACGGAGTCGGTGATCCCGCCGACGACCGAGCGGTCATTAACGGCGTACAAACCAGGATGGACCAGTTTCGTGGCAAAGCCTACATCCAGGTGGATCTGCGCGTGAGCCGTCCCATCAACTTCCATGATCGCTGGTCGATTGTGCCCTTCGCTGAGTTCTTCAATCTCTTCAACCGTAACAATCCTGGCGCCAACTACGTGACCGATATCGCCGCGTTACCCAATCCGGTCAATGATCTCGCCAATGCGACTGCGATCTGCACCGACCCGCCCGCCTGCTCGAATTTCGTGCCCATCACCAACCCAAAGCAATTGCTGGTCCCTGCAGGTGGCCTGGGCGATTTCTTCGGGCCCGGCACCACCGTGGGCATTCCCTTCGCCGCACAATTCGGAGTTCGCGTCACCTTTTACAGCCACAACTCCTTCCGAACGCAACCGTCCCTGTGGTAATTTTTTACCCGGCGTGGACAAAGACTTCTGCATCCAAGCAGGGGCCACTCCGCGCTAGAACGCCTGAGCTTTATGGCACCTTCGGGTAAAACGACGGAGCGACCAGTTATATCGGTTTGGAAACTGGGTGGCCTGACCTTCTGGCAGCTCACGAAAAAGGTCATGCGTGCCGTCGAGGAAGCTGAACTATTGGACTATGCTTCCGGCCTAGCCTTCAATTTCTTACTTGCCCTCTTCCCTCTCCTGTTGTTCATGCTGGCATTGTTTGGGTTATTCGCGTCACGTAGCTCAGAGCTGCAAACCAGCCTGCTCTCCTACTTCGCCGATTTCCTGCCGCCCTCTGCCTTCCAGCTATTGAGCGCAACCACCAATGAACTTGCGAAAAGCTCCAGCGGTGGAAAGTTGACGTTCGGCATAGTGTTGGCCCTCTGGTTTGGTTCTGGCGGCATAAGCTCGATGATTTCCACCTTGAACGCGGCCTACAGCGTGCGCGAATCGCGTTCATGGCTGAGAATTCGGGCGACCGCATTCGCCCTGACGGTTGCGATTTCCCTGCTCCTTCTCGCCGCCCTATTCGTCCTGCTTGCCGGCGGGCATTTCGTGGATTGGATCGGCTTAAAGCTTAACCTTGCCGCTCCCACCGTGATTCTTTGGAAAGGAATGCAGTGGATGGCCGCCGCTACCTTCGCGACTGTGTCTTTTTGGATGATCTATTACTGCGGGCCAAGTCTGAAAACACGCCGCTGGTATTGGGGCATGCCGGGTTCAATATTCGGAGCGTGTCTGTGGCTGGCCGCTTCGGCAGGATTTCGTCTCTACCTACATTTCTTCAATACCTACACCGCGACCTACGCGTCGCTGGGAGCCGTGATGATATTGCTGGTTTGGCTGTACGTTACCGGATTAGCTTTTCTGATTGGCGGGGAGATCAATGCTGAGATCGAGCACGCAGCTACCGGAAACGAGTTCAGGAATACCGAGCGTGCCCGGGTGCGCCAGATTGCTTAACAAACCCATCCCACGATGGATCGGCTACCGCACCAGCCATTCGGTTGCAGCGTGCATGCGCACCAACAGCGCGCTATAAGTCACAGCCAGAGCCGCCACGGCCCCGGCGGCAGCGCACAATGCATATCCCACGGAGTATCCACTGGCTGGATTCCGCCGCAGTTCCTTCCACGCGATCAAGCGCTCTACGCGTGTATTCACAGATCCAGCCG
>JAUTWY010000588.1 GCA_030838305.1 Acidobacteriaceae bacterium | reverse complement strand
GCCAATCTGGTGATTGCGCAGATGCTGTTTCTGGCTCAGGAGGATCCTGAGAAAGACATCCAGCTCTACGTCAATTCTCCCGGCGGCTCGATCACGGCGGGCATGGCCATCTATGACACCATGCAATACGTAAAGAATGATGTGATGACGCTTTGCGTGGGACAGGCGGCGTCGATGGCTGCGTTGCTGTTGGCGGCCGGAGAGCCCAAAAAGCGGCTGGCTTTGCCCAATTCGCGCATCCTGATCCATCAGCCCTCCATGGGAGGACTCTCGGGCCAGGCGACCGACATCGACATCCACGCGCGCGAAATCCTGCGCATGCGTGAGATTACTAACCAGTTACTCTCTAAGCACACCACGCAAAAGCTCGATAAGGTGGAAAAGGACGTGGAGCGCGACTTCATTATGAACGCGCAACAGGCGAAGGAGTATGGAATCATAGACGATATCATCTACAAGACCGGAAAAGCGGTATGATCCATTTTCGCTCTTGAGTCTGAGACAAGGGGCGAAGCCGAAATCAGCCACAGGGGCCGGTAGGTGAGTGGAACAAGCGGGTTCAAGCGGTACGAATTTTAAAGGAGTGAAGCCGAGTGAAGACCAAGTCCTCCGACGAGATTCTGCGTTGCTCGTTCTGCCACAAATCGCAGGATGCTGTAGCCAAACTGATCTCGTCGCCCAGCGACTACCCGCGTGCCTACATTTGCGATGAGTGCGTAGCGGTCTGCAATTCCATTCTCGAAGACGACCGCACGGCCACCCCAGCAAGCGCCCCGCCGAATCAACTGCCCAAACCGCAAGAGGTCAAGACCTTCCTCGACGAGTACGTGATTGGGCAGGAGCAGACCAAGAAGAAGCTGGCGGTCGCGGTTTACAACCACTACAAGCGCATCTTCATGAATCGCCAGAAAACTAATGACGGCATCGAGTTGAGCAAGTCGAACATCATGCTCATCGGTCCGACAGGCACTGGCAAGACGCTATTGGCACAGACTCTAGCACGCATGCTCGACGTCCCCTTTGCCATTGTCGATGCCACAACGCTCACCGAAGCTGGATACGTGGGCGAGGATGTCGAAAACATCATCCTGAAGCTGCTGCAGGCTGCCGAGGGCGATGTAAGCCGCGCCCAGACCGGCATCATCTACATTGATGAGATCGACAAGATAGGGCGCAAGGACGAGAATCCGTCCATTACTCGCGATGTGTCCGGCGAAGGCGTGCAGCAGGCTTTGCTGAAGATCCTCGAAGGCACCATCGCTAACGTTCCCCCGCAGGGCGGACGCAAGCATCCGCACCAGGAATTCACTCCGGTTGACACCACGAATATCCTCTTTATCTGTGGAGGAGCGTTCGTCGGCCTGGAAAAGATTATTGGGAGGCGCGTCGGGAAAAAGTCGCTCGGCTTCCGCGGCGGCGAAGAGGCGGATAAAGAAGACATTGCGGTCTCGGGCAAGCGCAATTTCGAGTTGCTCAGCGAAATTCAGCCGGAAGACCTAATCAGGTTTGGCCTGATTCCTGAATTTGTCGGACGCCTTCCTGTCGTGGGCATGCTGGAAGATCTTGACGAGAGTGCTTTGATCGAGATCCTAACCCGTCCCAAAAACGCCATCGTTAAACAGTACCAGCGCTTGTTCGAGTTCGAGAATGTGCGCTTGAAGTTCAGCGACGAAGCTCTGCGCGCGGTTGCCCGCCAGGCTATGGCCCGCAAAGTGGGCGCCCGGGGACTGCGCATGATTTTGGAAGAACTGATGCTCGACCTGATGTTCCATCTGCCCAGCCAGAAGAAACTGAAGGAGTTCGAGGTCACTCGGGAGATGGTGGAGAAACGCAGCGCCTCCGTGGCCACATTGGAGAAGGCTGGGTAGTAAAAAGGGAGTAAACTGGTAGTGAGCAGTAGGCGGGACAACACGCTTAACAATTGTCATTCCGCACGACCCTGGGGAGATTGAGTGACCACATCCAAAGAGAAATTCGAAAGCAAGAAGCTGCCCATGATGCCGATCCGCGACGTGGTCATCTTTCCTTTCATGATGACGCCGTTCGTGGTGGGGCGGGAGTCTAGCGTGCGCGCCCTGGAAGAGGCGCTGGCGGCGGATAAGAAAATTTTTCTGGCCACCCAACACGACGCTTCCATCGACGAGCCCAAGTCGAATGAAATCTACCAGGTCGGAACCATCGTCAACATCGTGCAGAGCCTTAAGCTGCCCGACGGTAACATTAAAGTTCTGGTAGAAGGCATTGAGCGCGGCCGGCTGCTGCAGGCCACTGACGCCGACGGATACATGCAGGCTAACGTGCGCGTTGCCCGGTATCCGGTGGAGATGAACGCGCAAATCGAAGCGGGCATGCAGCGCGTCACCACCTTATTTGAGCAGTACGTAAAGCTGTGCCAGGCGCTGAACTACGAGACCATGATTTCGGCCGTGCGCATGGAAGATCCGGCCAAGCTCACCGACATCATCGCCGCAAACCTGCAGCTTTCCATCGAAGAAAAGCAGGAGTTGCTGGAAATCTTCGATCCCTCCGAGCGCCTGAACCGCATTGCAGACGTGCTTGACGTCGAAATCGAAAAGCTTAACGTGGACCGCACCATCCAGTCGCGAGTGAAGCGGCAGATGGAGAAGGCGCAGAAAGAGTATTACCTCAACGAAAAGATCAAGGCTATCCAGAAGGAACTGGGCCGCGGCGAGAAGAGCGAATTCGACGAACTGAAGAAGAAAGTCGAATCCGCCGGCATGCCGAAAGAAGTCAAGGACAAGGCGCTGCAGGAACTGAAGAAGCTGGAAGCAATGCCTCCGATGTCGGCCGAGTCCACGGTTTCACGCAACTATCTGGACTGGCTGCTGGCCGTGCCGTGGAAAAAGCGCTCCAAGGAAATTCGCAACATTTCGCGCGCCGAGAAAGTTCTCAACGAAGATCATTATGGCCTGGAGAAAATCAAGGAGCGCATCCTCGAATTTCTTGCGGTTCGCCAGTTGGTGAAAAACCCCAAAGGCTCGATTCTGTGCTTCGTCGGCCCTCCGGGCGTGGGCAAGACCTCGCTGGGCATGTCGATCGCCAAGGCCACAGGCCGCAAATTCGTCCGCATGTCGCTGGGTGGAGTGCGCGATGAAGCCGAGATTCGCGGTCATCGGCGCACCTATATTGGCGCATTGCCGGGACAGATCATCCAGATGATGAAGAAGGCGGGCACGAAGAACCCGGTCTTCATGCTGGACGAAGTCGACAAGATGTCGATGGACTTCCGCGGCGATCCTTCGGCCGCCTTGCTTGAAGTGCTTGACCCAGAGCAGAACTTTATGTTCGTCGACCACTACCTCGACGTCGAATACGACCTCTCGCAGGTTTTCTTTGTGGCCACCGCCAACGTGATGCACACCATCCCGCCCGCGCTGCAGGATCGCATGGAAGTGCTTCGCCTGCATGGCTACACCGAGCAGGAGAAAGTTGAGATCGCCAAGCAGTTCCTGGTCAAGAAGCAGATGCTGCAGGCCGGTTTGTCGGAGAAGAACGTGAAGTTCTCCGATGAAGCCATCACCAAGCTCATCCGCGCCTATACGCGTGAAGCCGGGGTGCGCAATCTGGAGCGCGAGATCGGCAACGTCTGTCGCAAGGTCGCGCGCAAAGTGGTGAAAGAAGGCGAAAACTATACCATCGCGGTGACGGGCGAGAATGTAACCGACTTCTTGGGCGTCATCAAGTTCCGCGACACGCTGGCTCACGAAAAAAGTGAAGTTGGATTGGTCACTGGCCTGGCGTGGACCGAGGTTGGTGGCTCCATTCTCAGTACCGAGGCCACGGTGGTTGACGGCAAGGGCAAGCTGACGTTGACCGGAAAACTCGGCGACGTCATGCAGGAGTCGGCGCAGGCGGCTCTGTCCTATGTTCGCTCACGAGCGCACCGTCTCGGCCTGACCCGCGATTTCTACCGCACCCTCGATCTGCACGTGCACGTGCCCGAGGGCGCAATCCCCAAGGATGGTCCGTCCGCTGGCATTACTATCGCCACCGCAATCGCGAGCGCGCTCAGCAAGATTCCGGTGCGGCGCGATCTCGCCATGACTGGTGAAATCACGCTCCGCGGCAAAGTGCTTCCCATCGGCGGGCTTAAGGAAAAATTGCTGGCCGCGCATCGGGCTGGACTCTTCGAAGTTATCCTGCCCCGGGACAACGAAAAAGATTTAGCCGAAGTTCCGGAAAATCTGCGCAGCGCCATGAAGATGCACTTTGTAGATACGATGGATCAGGTTCTGCAGATTGCGTTGGAGTCTCCGTTGCCTACGCTCAGCGAAGATGTAACCGCGCAGCCGATCGCGCCTCTGACCTCCGGTACCGAAGAGAGTCCTGCAACGCATCAGTAACTAATGTTCTCAAAGAGTTGTCCCGGTTAACCCAGCCATGACGGGATGTCGCATCTCTGAAGCCAAGAGCAGGCACGGGGAATCTTGAAGATGTCCACATCCAACCAGAGTCAAATTGCCTTTGAAAACGGGCCGGAGTTGCCCGCCGAGGGAACGCAGGCCCGAACCACCGGCATACTTCCTTCGCAGGAAATTACCAACCTGATCGCGCGCGGGAATATTAGCGCGAGTCCCGCAATCAACCCCGACCACATCCAGCCCGCAAGTCTCGACCTGCGCCTGGGCGACATGGCGCATCGGGTCCGCGCGAGTTTTCTGCCCGGCCCCAATAGCACCGTCGAAGCCAAAATAAAAGAACTGCGGATGACGCGGGTCGATCTCACGGGCGCGCCGGTTTTCGAGAAAGATTGCGTTTACATCATCCCTCTCGTCGAAGAACTGAA
>JAUTWY010000579.1 GCA_030838305.1 Acidobacteriaceae bacterium | reverse complement strand
CGGCTATTTTCTCTGGTCACGGGCGCGCGTCCGGCCACAGCCAGCCATCGAGCGGTTGATGCTCGCGGTCCTTCCCTTCGAGAACCTTACAGGTGACCCGGCGCAGGATTACCTGAGCGACGGTCTCACCGAAGAAATGATCGCGCAGCTCGGGCACCTCGACCCGGAACATCTGGGAGTCATTGCCCGAACGTCCGTCATGCACTACAAGCACACTACCGAACAGGTTGGCCAGATTGGGCGCGAGCTAGGCGTGCAGTACGTGCTGGAGGGCAGCCTTCGCCGCGAGTCGGATCGCGTACGCATCACCGCTCAGTTGGTGCAGATCAAAGATCAGTCGCACATGTGGTCGCGCCAGTATGATCGCGAACTAAAAAGTCTGCTGGCTCTCCAGGGAGAGATCGCCCAGGAAGCGGCTGATGAAATACACCTTGCGCTCGGCCAGGGTTACAAGCTCCGCCCCACAGATCGCAAGCCTGCCTCTCCTGGTTCCTATCAAGCATACGATCTTTATCTTAAAGGCCGATATTTTTGGAACAAGCGCTCCAAAGACGGGTTTCAACAAGCCGCGGATTATTTTCAGCAGTCCATCGCGATCGATCCAAGCTATGCCCGGGCATACGCCGGGCTGGCGGATACCTATGCACTCATGAGCAGTTGGTCCTTCGTTCCGCAGACTGAAGCGATACCAAAAGCACGGGCAGCAGCATTGCGAGCGCTGCAACTTGACGACAGCCTTGCCGACGCCCATACCTCGTTGGCGCTCATCGCTGAAAATTACGATTACGACTGGCAAACCGCGGAGAAAGAATACCGTCGCGCCATCCAGCTCGACCCGCAATACGCAACCGCTCATCAGTGGTACGCCGAATGTCTTTCCTTTCAGGGGCGTTTTGCTGAAGCTTTAGAGGAGAGCGAGCGCGCCCGTCAACTGGACCCGCTATCCATGATCATTGCCACTGATCACGCTGTCATTTTGTACTTTGCCAGACAGTATGACCGCGCTATCGAACAGTTTCGCGCGGTCCTTGCGATGGAACCTAACTTCGCACACGCGCACCTGGTTGTTTTCGCGTATATAGAAAAGGGGATGTTTCCAGAGGCCCTCGCTGAAACAGCTGAATGGCGCCGCAGTGATGGCAGTCCCGTCTCGGAAGTCGAAGCTTATGTGTACGCTCGCTGGGGGAAACAACGGCAAGCGGAACGCGCGTTAGCTCAGTCGAAGCAGGATAGCCTGCACGGTCTAGAAGTTTCCCCTTTCGCGGTGCTGGAGGCGTATGTCGCCACGGGCAAAAAAGATCAAGCCCTCGCTACGCTTGAAAAATGGTACCGTGAACACTCCAATCTCGTGACCACACTCAAGGTCCGACCAACGCTCGACCCACTTCGCGGCGACCCACGGTTTCAGGAATTGTTGCGGCACATCGGTCTAGCGGACCGCTAACGAAGCGCAACAACATGGTTGCTCCCCCAGCGAACAGACCCGGCGCTAGATTGCTGGAGATTCTCCTTTACACTTCCCGGCTGCGGCATTATCCTCTGTCCGTTTGTTCTTTCCTGGTAATCGGTCCATAGCCAAAACGATTGTTGTCAACGTGGAGGATGCATGAAGATTTCAGCAGCTTTGCTCTCTATTGTACTCGCGGGAGCGGTGTTAGTTGCCACGCCCGTAAGTGCTAATCAAGACGCGACCGATAAGAAGGACGCGACTAAGAAAGAAAATAAGTGGCAGGGTAAAGTGGTCCGAGTTAACAAGGACACGTCCACCATCGACATTCATGGCGGCGCGGCTCCATCAGAAACTCAAAGAACAATAAGTTACGACGCCTCCACCCAGTGGACCAATGGCGGAAAGCCTGGCCAACAGGATGACGTCAAAACCGGATCGTTCATTATCGTGATTGGCAGTGTAGGTGGTGACGGAGTGATGCACGCGACGCGCATCGATCTGCGCGCGCCACGGTAGGTCCTAGGTTTTCAGCGCATTGCTGGCGACCGCGGAGTCCCGGGATTCCGCGTCGCCGCAGGGCGCATCGATTTTGCCGGGATCCCTTGCAAGCGAATTTTTGCCGCGCGGGCCGTCTCTCGCAGCAGCGGGTCAGCATGCTCCAGGCAGCGGTTTAATTCTCCTTCCAGCGTTAGCAATCCGAGACTTCCAATCGCATAAGCGCCGCAGGACTTCAGCCACGGATCATCGCTGGCTACCAGCTCGGCGACCGCTTGCTCGCGGCTTTCCACCTTGGAGCGCACGAACCGCTCCGCGATTACGGCCCTGTCTTTGTGGCTCACTTTACCGTCCAGCAGCGGCAACAGCGTTCCGCGCAATTGCGATTTCAAAACATTTTCCAGGAATTCCAGGGCGTTGTCGTAAACCGTCGGATTGTCGGATTGCAATCCAAAGTAAGCGGAATGCAAATCCAGGCGCGGATAGATAAGCCCGAGAAGCCGAAAAATTCTTTCGAGTTCTTGCCGAATGGATTCACCAAGGGCGCTAAGAACGGGTTCATCCTCGTTTCCGGGGGCGTGAAGTGATTCCAGAATTTGATAGGAGCGGTAATGCCCCATTATTTCAGCGGCAAGAACGGTTTCGAGCAATTGCTTATCAATTTCGATTTCAGGATGAATCTGTTGAATCTTGTTCAGCGCACTGATCACTTGAAAGCGAAGCACCGTATTTGTTTCGAGCAAGTTGTCTTGTAACACTTCCGCCGCGGCTGGCGTGCCGATGCTGACCAGGACCGGAGGAATAGCCCGGCGGGTCACGATGGAGCGCGAGGCATCCCCGAGATGCTCCCCGAGCACTCGCACGATCGGGTCGCCGAATTTTGCCAGCGCTTGCGCGGCGTCGCTACAGAGCTCTTGATTGCAAAGAAGCTCCACTAGATTTGGAGCGAGAGAAAATTTTTGCAGGGTCCCGACGGAGTGAATGGCTTCGCGCACCACCAGATTGGCGGGATCACGCAGGAGCGTTCCCAGCAAAGGGTCGAAGGAATCGGGCAGTTCGCCCAGGAGGCGCGCGACTTCCGCGCGCATACGTTGGCATTCCTCTCCGCCCTGGCAGGCCATGTCATTGAGAATTTGGCGGGCTGCTTCGAGGCTCTGTGCTTCACCGGGACGCGCGAGATATGCTGCCACTGCGGAGCGAACTGAAAAATCTGCGTAGTCACCAAGTTCCGTCAGAAGTGTTAGGGGGTCAACGTGGGCGTGGTGAACGAGGTACAGCATTGCTTCGGTTCGTACACTGTGGTCGGGGTCTTTCAGCAGGGGTTCGATGGATGGCAGGACGGACTTGTCGCCGGCGGCGGAGAGGACCGAGATGGCTTTTTGACGGACTGTCGGC
>JAUTWY010000557.1 GCA_030838305.1 Acidobacteriaceae bacterium | reverse complement strand
CTTAGAGTGGCTCTAACTTCTTGCCTCTGGCTGGCGCGTCATGTTCGCACATCCGCTGAACGCCGGATCAAAAAAGCAGTGAACCTTCGTGACGTGCGGATCATTCTGACGGGCACCCTTACCGTTGACGCGCTCGGCCCACCCATCTTTCAACGCCTTGATTTGCGCCGGATTCATTGCCCAGGACAAAGGTGGATTGATAGCTTTGTCCCTGTCGGCCGTGAACCCTTCGAACTCGGAAGTAGCAAACTGAATCCTTGCATTTTTCGTCTCGGCGCTGCCAGGCTCCCAGCGACTGGCAAGCAGATTGAGAGCTTCGCGATCGCGAAATAATTGTGCAGTCGTTTGAGAGTTAACATGCTTTGGACTATTTTCGTTGTTCTTCTGATTTTGTGGCTTCTGGGTTTCGCTCTGCATATCGGCGGAGGGCTGATCCACTTGCTACTCGTTGTGGGATTGGTCGTTCTGGTCATTAACTTATTGACCGGACGACGGAGTGCGGTTTAGGGAAAAAGCAATAGAGTACCGACACGGGGGCCCTTGTGCGAGCCTCCTGCCTACTTTGCTTCGGTCCAGGATTGGGTAAAGGCTGTCAAATTCCTTCCAACCCTCCACCTTTTCGTGGCGGCCCATGAATCGTCACGGAGTGGCCAAAATTGGACAGTTTGGAGGAGCTAGTTCTGCCACACTCTGGCTATGACAACTAAAACGATTCCGGCATATCTTGAGGATGAGCGCCAAAAAAGTAGCGACACACAGCTGCGGAGGGAAGAAGAGGCTGCGCGCATCGAGCCGCTGCGCCACGGCCACCATCGCACTTCGAAACAGCCCAAGCTGGAATTGCTATCTTCGGTTAAAGCGGCACCCAAAGCGAGAAAAACTGCGGCAACATCTCGGAAAAAGCCACGGGTCGGGCGAAAGACGGCGACGAAAACCCGCAAGGTGGCATAACTCCAAGAGCCGAAACCCCAGCCCTTCTCGCGACGAATAACCCTTGTCCGGTTTCACCCTGCACCGCAGCAAGTCCGATTCCGCATATGGGAATGCTGGCGACGTTCACCTTTCGGTGCCATCGAAGTGCAAACTTCGGGCTCATCATACGTGCCTACTTGTTTGGCCAGAAGTTCCTGTGCGGACGCAGAATCCTTCTTCGTCTCCACCTTACATAGTCCATCCGGCCGTTGTGTTCTGGTAGTGTAAGACCCAAAGTAGTACCACAGTGGAGTGAGCCGCCCCTCGTAACGCAGCATTAAGCTCCGGGCGGCTCTTTTTCATAAGTGCTCGTGCAAAGATCGCCTCTTCATGGAAGAGGTGACCCCAAGCCTGACCTGGCATCCGGACTGACTACAGTGTTTGCTGTATAGTTCGTTCCCGGTTTTTTGGTGCATTCTTTACCCTTGTTAATGCTGTATCCATTCAGTAGCTTCTTCAAGTAAGAGTATTCGTGTTTGCGTCTCTGGGGGAACGAATTGAGCTTTGCCGGAATTTCTGGCTCGCTTCCACATCAGCATGCTCATACCGTACAGTTCTACGGCGATGATGGTGCACTGCTGCATGAATTAATGAGCCATATTGGTAAGGCGCTCACGCGGGGTAGTTCCGCCATCATCATCGCAACTTCTGCTCACATCGACGGACTGGCCCATAAACTGAAAAGCCAAGGGATTGATCTCGCCAGGGCCAAAGCGGAAAGCAGGTACATCGCTTTAGAAGCGACCGACGTTTTGTCGAGATTTATGGTGGATGGGCTACCTAATCGCGTACTTTTCTCGGGTGCTATCGGGCAGGTCATCGCGCGTGCGGCGTCCGCTTCTCTTGAGCAAAACCACCGGGTAGTGGCTTTTGGAGAAATGGTTGCCCTGTTGTGGGCCGAAGGAAAATGTGAAGCTGCAATACAGCTCGAAAAGCTGTGGAATGAGTTGGCGAAGACGTATTCCTTCTCCCTTCATTGCGCTTATCCGATGCAAGGATTTTCCCGCCAAGAGATGGACGACTCACTTCGGAAGATTTGTGCGGAACATTCGAGCGTTGTGCTGGATGGCTCTCCTCGCACAATTACATCTGAAGGTCACAGAAGTCTCACCAATCTGAAACAGGACGGTTTAGTCTTGCCCAACATTGAATGGCATGAAAGGGATGAGCCGTTCCGCCTGTTCGTGGAAAGCGTTGGGGACTGCGCAATTTTCATGCTAGACCCCGATGGCCGAATCGCGAGCTGGAACGCCGGCGCCGAACGAACCAAAGGATACAGAGCATCAGAAATTATCGGGCAACATTTTTCCACTTTCTATTCGAAAGAAGATGTTCGTTCCGGTAAACCGCAGCGACTTCTGGCTCTCGCCGAGAGCGAAGGGCACGTAGAGGATGAGGGCTGGCGCATCCGAAAGGATGGCTCAAGATTTTGGGCGAACGTCACCATTACAGCGATCAAAGGTGCTACCGGCAGCCTAATCGGTTTCGGAAAAGTTACGCGGGACCTCACAGAACGTCGGCGAACCGAAATAGCTCTCCGTCGCAGCGAGGAACGCTCGCGTGTGTTTATCGACGCCGTGCAGGATTATGCGATTTTCATGTTGGACCCGGAGGGATGTATCAGCACCTGGAATACTGGAGCAGAACGCATCAAAGGCTACAAAGCCTCGGAGATCATTGGCCAGCACTTTTCCCGCTTCTATCCCGAGGAAGATATTCGTGCCGGTAAACCAGCATGGGAATTGGACGTAGCCACGAAGGAAGGCCGATTTGAAGATGAAGGCTGGCGCATTCGCAAAGACGGATCGAGATTTTGGGCCAATGTGATCATCACTGCCGTTAGAGATAGTGCGGGTGATCTGCTGGGATTCAGCAAGGTCACGCGCGACGTCACTGAACGGATGTTCGCGCAAAAATCTTTGGAAGAATCAAAGCAAAGATTGCGGGAATCTGAAAAGTCGCTTCGGGATCTGTCCCTTCATTTGCTGCGCACGCAAGATGAAGAACGCCGCCACATCGGACGCGAGATTCACGACAGCTTGGGTCAATACCTTTCCGTGCTGAAGATGAAGCTCGATGCGATGAGTTCTTCGCCGCCCACTACCGAGGAAACCGCGCAATGCGCAACTCTCGTTGAAGAGTGCGTGAAGGAGGTTCGGACGATCTCCTACCTCTTGTATCCTCCGATGCTCGAAGAGATGGGCCTTAAGTCTGCCATCCCTTGGTACTTGGAAGGCTTTTCGAAGAGAAGCGGAATTAATACCACGTTCCACGTTCCTGACGATTTTGAGCGGCTGTCCCGGGACGCTGAATTAGTCTTGTTCAGAGTCCTGCAGGAGAGCTTGACCAACGTCCAGAGGCATTCTGGCAGCAAGACTGCAGACGTCGAGATTTCCCAAACGGACAATGGGGTCACCCTCCAGGTCATAGATCGAGGAAAAGGGCTACCGACGGCCATACTCGAACACGGTAGTCAGGATTGGATGGGATCGCTGGGAGTCGGTTTACGCGGAATGAGTGAGCGTTTACGCCAACTGGGAGGCTCACTCGACATTTCTTCCACCGAAAGCGGAACGCGAGTGCGCGCTACGGTGCCAATCTGAGACCTGCCATCGATCCCTACGGCATCTGCCTGATGTAATCGGACTGCAGTTTGGACTACATATTCTAGAAAGAACCTTGCGATGACCACGCGAATACTAATTGTTGACGACCACGAAGTCTTGCGAGAAGGCCTGAAATCGCTTCTAGCGAAGTCCCGCCCAGACTGGGAGATTTGCGGAGAGGCCACAGACGGCGAGCAAGCCATTCAGTTTGTCCAGGAGTTGAAGCCAGATATCGTAATTCTCGACATCACCATGCCCCGCATGAGTGGACTCGAAGCATCTTCCCGGATGCGAAAGATGGGACTTAATATTCCTTTTCTGATCTTCACCACGCATCATTCCGGCAGGCTGGAAACGGACGTCCGCCAGGCCGGAGCGCAAGGATACGTTCTGAAATCACAAGCCGCTCATCATCTGGTACAGGCAATCGACACCGTATTGGCCGGCGGAACTTTCTTCGGTGCGCCTCCCAAACCGGAGCGCGCCGAAGGCGACAAGCGGAACCCAGGAGTCCTGTTTTGTCGCGGCTTCGCTCTTGCAGTCTGAGCCTCGTCAGGCTGTTCAGTCGAAGGACAAATGGCGGACCGGGACTGCTCCGCCACAAATCAAGAATCGATAGTCAGTTGGCTCTCTGGCGAGTCTTCGCCTTGGTCGTTTTC
>JAUTWY010000551.1 GCA_030838305.1 Acidobacteriaceae bacterium | reverse complement strand
GGGCGGTTATTGTCGTACTGTCAACGGTAAAGTGATGCCATTTCACACTCCTCATATGAAAATGTTGGCTGGAACAGATGTGACCGATAAGGTCAATCAGGCGCTCAAGAGAGAGTATTGAATCTGCTGCACGTTGCTGCGCGGTAGTGGGGAAACCTGGGAAGGTCTAAATAAAGACACCCCATCCCTTCCCCAAGAGGACGAAAGCACGGGGCGACTCGGGATCTTCTAGCGCGATCCCGGCAAAGCTAACTTTGCATCCGTCTCAGCAAGCGCCGTCGCAACGATCCGGTTGACAGTTTCAACGCGCCTGAGCCCAATAAACCCGAACCAAGCAACAGGAGGGTTCCGGGTTCAGGAACAGCGGTGGTGCCTTGTGACAGGCCAATGGAATCGCTCGCACCGGAACAACTTGGGCTCTCTCCTATGTCGCTGCAGATCTTGGCATTGAGAAAATTGCCATTTCCCAGGGCCACAGAGATGGAGATGGGGTTATTGCTCTCGGTGAACCGACCCAGGATGGGCAATCCCTGTGCCGTGACCGGAATGCCGTCAGTATCGGAGAAAAAGGTGACCGTCGCGACGCCATTCACATTAGTAAAGATTACTACGTCGCTCAACAAAGTATGGGTGGAATCGTCGTAAATCAGCACCATACCCCCGGCTTGGTCGGTGAAGGAGAGACCAGTAAGGGTTGCAGTCGCGGCTAGTTCCGGGGTTTCCTCGGGCACAGTGCAGGTGATCGGTGCGCCGTTTAGGGAAAGGGATACGGTTGAGCATGAGTCGGCCCAACCCGAGCTGGACATTAGGAGAACGACAACCAGCGCCGCCACTAAGGTTAATGGCTGCCGCAACTTGAGCGCCGAAGGTGAAAATGCAATGGAGAGGGTTCGCACGTGAGTTTGCTCCTTTTTTTCGGCGAGAGGCGGTCGGCGGGGTCTTGTCCAGCACAGCAATCGCCGGACGAAACAATTCAGTGCATCAAGGCCTGGGCGCAGAAACATGTCGCGTCTCGTGAGCCCGAAGCGGCGGGGCTCATTGCAGACAGAATTACTCTTAGTCTCAAAATAACTATCTTTCCATAGGGCGATTACCGTACTCATCGACAGGAGCTGCTACGCCGACTTCGCCGTTTTACCCAGACAAAAGCAAATCGCACATTGATCGCATATACGCGTCTGGGCAAGTCGTAGGTGTGCGTAAATGCTCGTAATCGCACGTTCCAAGCGTGAGCTAACGTGTTTAAAACACAAGCATTTGACTGCTCACAGAATCGTCGCTCATCCGTTGGCAAAGAACGTGGAAATTTCATCGGCCGGGATCGCCCCTTCGCGGAGAATGCGCCAGCGCGCCCCTTCGTCGGTCAGGTCAATAATAGTGGACGCAATATCACGCGGCGAAGCTCCGCCATCCACGATGATGCTGATACGGCCTTGAAGCTGATCGCGCACCTGCTCCGCGCTCGTACACTCCGAAGCGCCACTCAGATTGGCCGACGTGGCAGTAATGGGAATGGCTGCGGCGGCCACTACCGCCAATGGAATTTTTGCGTGCGGCACGCGCAACGCCACGTTGCCGGTGTTCGCCGTAACCTTCAGAGGCAGCCGGGAGCCCGCTTTCACGATAATGGTTAGCGGTCCCGGCCAGTATTTTCGCGCCAGCGCATAAAACTCCTCGGGCAGAGCCTTCGCCAGCTCCTCGGCCTGATCGGTGCTTTCGATGAGCAACGAAAGCGGCTTGTGGCGGGAGCGGGTCTTGATGTCATACACGCGGTCGACAGCCCGTAGATTGAAAGGGTCTGCGGCCAGCCCGTAGAACGTATCGGTGGGCATCCCCAGCACTTCGCCTGCACGAATCTGGTCGGCGGCATACTTTACTAAGGAACTCTCCGGAGTCTCACTACTGATTTTTAAGATTTCGGCGCGCACAGCGCTCCCTTCATGAATGCTTCCACCTGAAGTATTTTGCCAGCGGAAGCTACCATAATACGGCATCGAGCCGCAAGACGGGTGCGCGGCGTATCATCACTCAATACCCGAATGAAAAAGCCGCAAGAAACCATGCTCAGCGCGCAGCAGCGCCTCCGGCGCGTTGAAGGACGTCATAACCCCCTGGTCAAGCAATTGCGCCTGGCATTTTCACGTGCGGAACCCACAGAAAGCGGAGACTGCGCCATCGAAGGCCTGCGCATTCTGGAGGAAGCGATTCGCAGCGGACTCCGCTTCAGCGCGGTATTCTTTCGTGAGTCTGCTCAGGACCGGGCCGAGCGTCTGCTGCCTCAGATCGGCGCCCAGGTCGAAACGCTGCTGCTTCCCGACAAGTTATTCGACAGCCTTGTCCCCAGTGAATCTCCGCAAGGCGTGGCCGCGCTGGTGCGATTCAAACAATTCTCGCTCGATGACCTCGTGGAACGGCTGCACGTCGGCCCCATCGTCGTGATCGCTGGCCTTCAGGATCCTGGCAACCTCGGCACAATTCTTCGTTCCGCCGAAGCCTTCGGAAGCGCGGGTGCGGTGTTAGGCGAAGGCACGGTCAGTCCATTCAATTCGAAAGTGATTCGCGCTTCGGCAGGATCCGTATTCCGTCTGCCCATGGTTCATGGACAGGCTCACGGACCAGCTAACTCGGGGAGAGTAAAGCTGGAGGAGATTTCGCAGAAGCTGCGCGCACAAGGCGTCCGCCAGTTCGCCACTTCTTCTCACAAGGGAACGCCGTTGGATCAAACTGACTTGAAAGCTGCTGCCGCGATCTTCTTCGGGAACGAAGGCGCCGGGCTGTCGCGCGAAGTGATGGCCAAGATGGACGAAACCATCGCTATACCGCACACCACGCAAGTGGAATCGCTCAACGCCGGAGTCGCCGCGAGCATCGTATTATATGAAGCCGCGAGGCAAAGGAAAAATGCTCTCAGCTGTTAGCGCTTGGCTTTTGGCTAAGGGCTAAGGCAGAGCTAAGGGCGTATGGGACTCTTCCAGCCCATCCCGAACGTTGACAAGGCCACCGATCGTACGCGGCCATTGGCCGACCGCATGCGTCCGCGCACTCTCGAAGAGTTCGCCGGGCAAGAGCACCTGATTGGTCCGGGCAAGCCCCTGCGCACGCAGATCGATCGCGACGATACCGGGTCACTCATATTCTGGGGACCGCCGGGCACTGGCAAGACTACGCTTGCGAAGATCATCGCAAACCTGACAAAAGCGGAGTACATAGAGTTTTCCGCCGTCCTCGCCGGGATTAAGGAAATCAAACAAGTGATGGCCGACGCCGAACGCGCCCGCCAGTACGGCACGCGCACCATTGTCTTTATCGATGAGATTCACCGCTTCAACAAAGCCCAGCAAGATGCCTTTCTGCCGCACGTGGAAAAGGGCAACATCCGCCTGATCGGAGCAACTACTGAGAATCCATCATTTGAGATCAACGGCGCATTGCTCTCGCGCTGCCGCGTCTACGTTCTGAACCCACTGACCGAAGAACAAATTGTGCAGCTCCTGCGGCGCGCGCTCACCGATGAGGAGCGCGGACTGGGCACAATGAAATTGCGGGCCGACGACGATGTCCTCAAGAAAATTGCCAGCTACACCAGTGGCGATGCCCGGAGCGCCTACAACGTCCTGGAAGTCGCAGCAAGCCTGGCTGAGCAGTCCGGGAGTCACCCGGCAGAAATCACTGACGACATCGTTCGCGACGCCTTGCAGAAGCGCATTCTGCTCTACGACAAGGCCGGTGAAGAACATTACAACCTGATTTCGGCGCTGCACAAGTCCGTGCGCAACAGTGACCCTGATGCCGCCCTCTACTGGCTGGGCCGCATGATCGAGGCAGGCGAAGATCCGCTCTACATCGCGCGCCGCGTTGTACGCATGGCGGTCGAAGACATTGGCCTCGCCGATCCCAATGCTCTTTCTCTCTGCATGGCCGCG
The DNA here is from genome assembly GCA_030838305.1 of Acidobacteriaceae bacterium. Lineage (GTDB taxonomy): Bacteria > Acidobacteriota > Terriglobia > Terriglobales > Acidobacteriaceae > Sulfotelmatobacter. The sequence goes on along the minus strand of JAUTWY010000551.1, from coordinate 4,250 downwards.
CGCGACGCCGTGGATTTCATTGGCATGCCGGAGGGTAATCTCGCCCTCGCTCAGGCCGTCGTCTATCTTTCCGTCGCACCCAAGTCGAATGCGCTCTACATCGCATACGGCAACGTCCAGCACGACATCGAACAAACTGCCGCCGAACCTGTTCCTCTGCATTTGCGCAACGCGCCCACTGGGCTCATGAAAGGTCTGGGCTACGGCAAGAACTATCAATACGCGCACGATGTCGAAGGCAAAGTCGCCAATATGCAATGCCTGCCCGACAATCTGCGGAACCGAGTTTACTATCAGCCCACGAGTGAGGGCATCGAGAAACGGATCCGCGAGCGCATGGAGGAGATAAAAAAGTTACGTGCGCCCGCTCTAGGTAACAAGCCACCCCCGGCTAAGAAAGAATCCTAGAACTATGGTGGGGCATCCTATAGCCATCACACTAGTTGCGCCCGACTACTCGGAAGGAGGGCGAACTCAAACATGGCTACGGCTCCCACACCGGTCCCCGGGCATGTAGTTCCCGTCCATGCCTTGCGCATTGAGCAAGTAGAGGACCTGCAGCGGCTGCAGAAAGCTGCGCAGAAGATCACGTCAATCCTCGACCTCGATCAACTCATCGACAACATCGTGAATGACGTGGCTCATTCCTTCGGCTGCGTCGAAGCCGGCATCTACCTGCACGACGAGGAACATGGAGAGATGGTGCTCGCCGGCGTGCATGGGTGCAGCGTAAATCACAAAGGCCATTGCTTGAAGATCGGTAAAGAAGGCATGGTCGGCTACGTCGCTTCGACCGGCCAGATGCGTTACGCGCCCGATGTGCGGAAAGACGAATATTACGTTGCCTGCGAGGACTCTACACTTTCCGAAGTCGCGATCCCGCTTCATGTTGGCGAGCGCCTGGTGGGAGTTTTCACCGCATCACATCCCGAACTGGACGCGTTCCCGCGCCAGCAGTTGAGACTGCTTCAGGCGCTCTGCGATCACGTCGCAGTTGCGGTGCACAATGCCCGCCGCTTCCAATCGGAGCGTGCGGAGCGCGAAACCATGAACCGCGAGGCTCAGGAAGCACGCATCATGCAGCAGGCTTTGCTGCCTAAGTGTTCGCCTTATATACCGGGCTTCGTCATCTCCGGCCTCACCGTTCCCGCCGGCGCAGTCGGTGGAGACTGGTACGACTTCATTCCTTTTCCCGATGGCCGCTGGGGCCTGGTGCTGGCGGATGTTTCAGGAAAGGGGACGGCGGCGGCGCTTCTGATGTCAGCGACTCGCGGTATGCTGCGCTCTTTGGCTGAGGCCTGCTGCACTCCGGGCGAAGTATTGACCAAGCTCAACAGCTTGTTAGTAGAGGATTTTCCGGCGGGCAAATTCGTGACGCTGGTCTATGCCGTGCTCGATCCCGCAACTCGCAACGTGACCTTTGCCAACGCGGGACATTTGCATCCGCTATTTATCGATAGCCAGGGAGCGCAGTTCCTCGATACTGAGCGCGGGTTGCCCCTCGGCATAGGTTGTGGCGACTATTCTGAAAGTTCGGTACATCTCTCCGAAGGATCACGGCTGGTTTTCTACAGCGATGGCATCACTGAAGCTGTGAATGGGGATGAGCAAGAGTACGGCTTGACACGTCTCGCAGAGCACGCAGTCCGCCCGACGGCATCTGCCGTCAGCATCGTGGACGATGTCCGCGCTTTCGCAAATGGCTGTGGGGTCCGCGACGATGCCACCGTCGTATTTGTCGGAGTCGGACGCTAGACCAGGTCGCTTACCTGAATCGCGCCCGGTGCTCTTTCAGAATGCAGCTGTCCATCACCACGAAGATTCCCGCCTGGCGCGCCTTCTCGGCAGCCTTCTCGTGAATCACGTCTTCCTGCATCCAGATCGCCGAGACCTTTAATCGAATCGCCTGGTCCACAACTTCCTCAACAAAATCTGGCCGGCGGAAAATGTTCACGATGTCAATCTTCTCCGGGACCTCTAGCAGCGAAGCGTATGCTTTCTCCCCCAGACAGGATTCGATGTGCGGATTGACTGGAATAATGCGGTAGCCCTGGCTTTGCATGTAGGCCGTGACCCCATGGCTCGGACGCATGGGATTGCCGGAGAGTCCCACCACGGCAATCGTCTGCGCCTTCTTTAGCAGGTCGGTTACAGAATCTGCTTGAGGTATCGAAGCCATGGGTCCTTTTCTATCTCTTGTTCGCCATATCCTGCTTCTGCTTGAACATCTTCAGTGCCAGATTGCGGACGGTCTCAGAAATCTCCTTGTTGCCGGAAATATTCTTCAAGTCCCGCAGTTGCAGGTGCTTCATCAAGCCCAGTCCCAGGTCAAGCGGGGTGCGCGGGTTCGACACCAGATTGCGCACGACAATGTAATTCTTCATGAAACGGCGCTTCATCGGAATCTGCCGCAGCACCGCTTCCAGTACATTCTTTTGCAGGGCAAACTTTTCGACTTCCCCATCAGAAATTTTGGGTGCATCGAGCACGGCCAGCGCCACCACTTTGGTGCCGTCGCGAATCAGAATCGACCGTTCTTCTTTGTTCCCCTTCATCGCCAACTGGATGCGGCCTTTCACGTCGAGACGATTGATCTTCTGCATTGTGTTATCCCGCTTGGACGGATCCACGAATTTTGTGGCGGCCGCTTTAGAAGCCGCCGCGGCGGTGGTAGCCTTGGCAGCAGCATGCTCGGCGGCCACCTCGGCCATCTCTCGATTTTCTACCACCGGGAAATAGTCGGCCCCCAGCAAATCCACGATGCCACCCACCGGCTGAAATGGCTTATCTTTTTCCTCCGCAATCTCCGTCGCATGTTCGGAAATGTAGGCCGCAACCACTTCGTCAGGAACATCTTCTGCTGTTTCGTCCGCGGATGGATCTGACTCTCCGACAGACTCCGCGGCGGGCGACGCACTCGCGTCCGCGGCGTCGCCTGCAATCCGCAGTGGCGGCCCGGTCTCGCGCATGTTGATCAGTTTGGTGACAGTGGCCGCTTCCCCACCTTTCAAGTACGGATTTGATCGGAGCGAATCCAGAACTCCCGCCGCAGCACATACGCGTGGACTCCGCAGCATGGTCTCGATAGATTCCTGCGACGCAGAGCGAGCGAATTTGGCTATGGCACTATCTGGCACAGACGGATTTTCCAGCAACGCTGGAAGCAGCTTTGGACGAATATTATCGGGTGCGATCAGATAATCCAGCACCTCGCGCGACGTCTTCGGATCGGAAGCCGCAGCCAGCGAAGCCTTCTCGTCCCACCCCGCCAGAGTCATGCGGGCAAGGTCGCCGAAAATCTTATTGTGTATCGCGAGGTAAACCAGAATTTCAATGTTTTCCTCGGGCGGGACAGAGAGCGCTCCCTTGGCCGCAAACGGCATCATGTTCGACGGCAACTTGGAAGCGCGAATTAGATCGATCGAGCGCGGCATCGATTCACCTCCCGGCACTACCGGGACGAGCCAGTCTCGCGCTGGCTTCGAGCTCCTGGACCGCGAGTTCCAACTCTCCCATCAACCGATTCGGCTTGTGCCGGAGAAATTCCTCCAACAAACTCCGATAGTACCAAAGAGTTCCATCGCGTCCACCGTTGAAACGCGCCCATATTGACTCCCCGACTTCCCGGTAGTCGGCAAGAATAGAACGCACGTTATTCAATTTGTCCGCCGCCGAAACCAGCCGGGTTTCCGCGTCAGCTTTCTTCAGGTGACGCAGATAAGTCTCCTTGCGTTCCCGCCACGGCGGCTTGGGATCGGTACATGAGTCCGTGCAGCCATCCACAATCTTCGCCACGCGAGGTCCGAACCTGCGCCGCACTTCCCTCAGCAGGCGCATGCCGCCGCAGTCTTCGACCACATCGTGCAAAAGAGCCGCAATTGCCAAATCTTCATCCCCGCCAAATTCCAGAACCAGCGAAGCCACTCCCATCAAGTGCGCAATATACGGAGTGTCAGAAGCCTTACGCGTTTGTCCAGAATGTTGGTCCGCCGCAAACAGAAACGCTCGCCGGAATCTAGGCCCAAGTTTCACGGCCGATTTTCGTTCCGCCGCCGCCGTTCTCTTAGCCCGTTTCAATTTCACGCTTGTCTCTCCGCCCGCCGCGCCTGCAAATAGGCGCGAATGAACGGCTGTAGGTCGCCATCGAGTACGCGGTCCACATCGCCCACCTCCGTCTTGGTGCGATGGTCTTTGATCATGCGGTAGGGTTGCAGCACGTAAGAACGAATCTGCGAACCGAAGTCGTTGTC
>JAUTWY010000546.1 GCA_030838305.1 Acidobacteriaceae bacterium | reverse complement strand
CGGCTGGGTTCCGGCCAAGGGTCTGGTCAGCACTACAACTCCGGACGGCGACAAAATAATCTTCGGCGAAGCCGCGGACTCCGAGGACCAGGCCAGCCGCCGCCGCGGCCGCCGCGATGCCGCGCAGGATGCGATGCGGCTGTACTATCGCGTGTACGACTTGATGCCCACCTCGCCGCTCGCCGCGGAAGCTCTGTATCGCGCCGCCGATATTCGCTGGCAGATTGACCGATCCGACATTATGACGCGGCCTTCCGCCCGCGAGCGCGAGGCCTACATGCGCGGACAGATCAATGAAGAGTGGATGAAGCTGGTGAACAAGAAATATCCCGGCACCAAATGGGCGGAATTGGCGAGCTTTCGCACGCTCGACAATAAGCTCTGCGGTGACTGGGAAGGCCGATCGAAGTGTCCAGACAAAGAAGCTGAAATTTACGAGAAGTACGCCAGCGAGCACCCACAATCTACGGCTGCGCCGGAAGCGTTGTACAACGCGGCCTGGCGGCGCTCGGCAATGATTGAGATTTACAAGACTGAGCCCAACCAAAAGAAATCGGCGGAATCGAAGGATCGCGCCCTGTCGCTGGCCCAGAAGATTGTCAGCCAGTACGAAAAAAGCGATTGGGCCCTACGCGCCCGGAAGCTGATTTTCTACATCCAGCAAGGCATCCCGACTTACGGCAACGCCGGCGATTAGAGGCTCGGCGGTCTCCGCGATTCAGGCTGTCTACTCTAACCACCTCGAATTTTTTTCGGCAATACTGTTGCCTTACATGGAGGCTGATTGAACGACTACCTGCTGTCTCTTGTGCTGGGGATTGTGGAAGGCTTGACAGAATTCCTGCCGGTCAGCTCGACTGCGCATCTCAGGCTGTCGGAAGCGTTGCTGCATGTCAGCCTGTCGGACGGCTACTGGAAGATGTACTCCATCGTCATTCAACTGGGCGCGATCGCCTGCCTGCCGGTATATTTTCGCGATCGCATTGCGAAGTTTCTCTCTACGTTCCCACGCGGCGAGCGTGGCGACCGCACGGTCATCACACATCCCTTGGGATTGGTTACGATCGCATTTGTGGTTACGGCCATCCCTTCCTTCCTGCTGACCAAGGTCATTGGCAAGCACCTGGAGAACTTGTACATCATCGGCTGGTCGCTGCTGATCGGCGGCGTCGTCATGTGGATCGTCGATGCCATGAACGCGAAGTCGGAAGCCGCGGGGCCGTCCGCTGCCGGCAGCCGCATCCGTACATGGAAGATGGAAAGCATGAGCCTGGGACAAGCCGTCTGGATTGGCTTCTGCCAGATTTTCTCGGGAGTGTTTCCGGGAACGTCGCGATCGATGGCGACCATTGCCGGCGGCCAGCTTGCTGGGATGTCGCGGGCCGCAGCGCTTGAATTCTCTTTCTTCGTCTCGATCCCGACCATGGTTGCAGCCACGGGGTACACGCTGTTCAAATCGCTGCGAGGCAAGGGCGAAAATCCAATTGGCGTTTCGCAGATCGACGCGCATGGATGGATCGTGCTGGCCATTGGCTTCGTGGTTTCGTACCTCGTCGCCTACGCCTCGGTCGCGTGGTTCATGGCCTACGTCCGCAAGCGCGGGTTCGCGCCGTTTGCGGCGTATCGCATCATCGTAGGGGCGCTGGTGCTGGCCTTCGCGGCGAGGCTGGCGGGCTGAGAAGGGTTTGCCTTCCCTTTTCCCAGGGAAGGGTTTCTGTCGAAACATTGATCCTAATGTTCCCACGGGAATGTATGTATTGTGTGGTATGTACAATTCCCCCCTCGGCGATAGGGGTTGGGGGAGTTAGGAGAGGCCGAACGCGGGTGGGCGGACTCCGCACAGAGCTGATCTTCCCATGAACTTCGCATCCGAAAAGCTTCCTGATCCCATCGGGAGAGGTATCCATCATTTGAAACCGCGAAGGTTGGGGCAGCAGCGAGTTGTAATGATCGACAACGACAAAACCTAAGGGGGAGGCGGTGCAGTGGCGAACTTGCGCGCAGTAATCCAACTGTACACTCCCGGCGAATTCCGCCATTGCCGCCGCGACCGGTTCTTGGCATAATAGTGAGGCTCTGGCCGATTTGCGCCACGGGACATTTTTGTCTTTGTCCGTGCGAACGACGGCCCATAATGCGTTTTCTGACTGGCATTTTTGTTCCCACGGGCAACCGGCGGCTCAATGAGCTGATTGGGTTCCTGTTGTGCGTCTCTGCGCTCCTCCTCTTCCTCGCGCTGGCATCGTATTCGCCTCTCGATCCCTCGTTTAACAGCGCATCTGTCCTGACTGGAACCCATGTTGCCCGCAACTGGATTGGCGTGGTCGGGGCGGTTATTTCCGACCTGGCCTTGCAGGCGTTCGGCATCGGGGCCTTTCTGCTCCCAGTCTTGTTTGGCGCGCTGGGAATTCGCTGGTTTGTGTCGCGGAAGGTTCAATCTCCAGTGGCGAAGAGTCTGGGCGGAATCTGGCTGATCGTTTTCACCCCTGCCCTGCTGGCGCTGCTGCCGGGCAATTTGCGCTGGCTGAATGTGGTGCCGATCGAAGGTTTAGTGGGACGAGTGGTGGGGGATGTGCTGATCCACTACTTAAATCTCGCGGGCGCTTACATCGTTTGTGCCAGCGTGTTGGCGGTGGCGCTCTATCTTTCGACGGCATTCTCGTTTTCGGCCATTCGGGTGTGGGCTCCAACGCGGTTTGCTTTTGTGACCGCGCTGTGGAATCGCTATCAGGATTGGCAGGAAGATCGCATCAAGCGTCATCAACAGAAGGAACTGGAGAAGCGGCGGAATGCGAAGCCGCTGGTGAAGACGCAGTTGATACCCTCGCGGCCGGGCGCGGCCATCGAACCGCCAGTGCAGGCGCGAGTGGCACCAGAGCCTCGAAAGACTGGGATTGAACGCACGCTTGGACCCGATATCGTGGAAGCGGCCCCAGCGGCGGCGGGTGGAGTTTTTGCCGAGTCTCTACATGGAGCGGAGCCTGGGCTTGATCCGGAAGTGACGCAACGCGCAGACCGCGATCACAAGGCCAAGACCACCATGCCGAAGATCGCGGGCGGATACAAGCTGCCGTCGAGCAGCCTGCTGCAGCGTCCGGACGAGCAGCAGACGGTGGATGCGGACGAACTGAAACTGCTGGCTCAAGTGCTTACGGAAAAGTATGCCGAGTTTGACGTGCACGGGCAGATCACGCAGATTAATCCCGGGCCGGTGGTAACGACGTTTGAGTTCAAGCCCGACGCCGGGATTAAATACAGCCGCATCACCAACCTCACGGATGATCTCTGCCTGGCGCTGAAAGCGGAGAGCATTTTGATCGAGCGCATGGCCGGTAAATCGACGGTGGGCATTCAGGTTCCGAACCGCGAGCGCGAGATTATCTGGTTGCGGGAGAACATTGAGTCGCAGGAATTCATGGGTCAGAAGTCGAAGTTGACGATGGCCCTGGGTAAAGACATCAACGGCAGAATCGTGGTCGCGGACCTGGCGGGAATGCCGCATTTGTTGATCGCAGGATCGACTGGAGCAGGCAAGAGCGTGGCCATCAACGCCTTCATCATGTCAATTTTGTATAAGGCGACGCCGGAGCAGGTCCGGCTGATTCTGGTGGATCCGAAGCGGCTGGAACTGGGCAACTACGAAGGCGTTCCGCATTTGTATACGCCGATCATCACTGAGCCGAAGCTGGCAGCGAATGCCCTGCGCAATGCGGTGCGCGAGATGGAGCGACGGTTGAAGCTATTGGCGGCGAAGGGCGTGCGCAACATCGACCAATACAACCGGCTGTTCGATAACGGAGGCACGCCGAGTCTGTTTGAAGAGGACTCCGACGACAAACCGATTCCCTACATCGTGATCATCATCGATGAATTGGCCGACCTGATGATGCTCGATTCGAGCAATGTGGAAGAATCGATTACGCGGCTGGCGCAGATGGCGCGCGCGGTGGGCATCCACCTGGTGCTGGCGACACAGCGTCCGTCGGTGGACGTGATTACGGGACTGATCAAGGCAAATTTCCCGGCGCGAATTTCATTCCGCGTGGCGACCAAGGTGGATTCTCGAACCATCCTCGACGCCAATGGAGCGGAGGCGCTGCTGGGCAAAGGCGACATGCTCTATCTGCCATCGGGCTCCGCGAGGGTACATCGCCTGCACGCTCCGCTGGTCACGGAAAAAGAAATCGCGGCGGTGGTGGAATTCTGGAAGGCGCAAGGCTCCGCCGAATATCAGCAGCAATTCCTCGAAGCTCCGAAAGACGAGCGCGAACCCGGGAGCGCCAGCGCGAGCGGCGAGGGATCGGCAGATGGCAGCGGCGACGACGATCCTCTTTATCATGATGCAGTAAGATTGGTGGTGGAGTTTGGGAAAGCCTCCACTTCCCTGCTGCAACGGCGGCTGCGCATTGGCTATGGGCGCGCGGCGCATTTGATCGACCTGATGGAGCAGGATGGGATTGTGGGGGCGGCGGATGGCCCCAAGCCGCGCGAGGTGTTGAAACGGCCGGATTGGATTTCCGAGATTGAAGAGACGATGCGGTAGTTCGGCGCTCGAAGGCGCGTAGGGGACGCGGTAACGGTATGCCTGAAGGCATGCCCTGATACGAATCTTGCTTGGTCGACAGCCTTTGAGATCGCCTGCGCTCGCTAGACTAATCTCCAACCTCCGAGCGCAAGCCACGAACCGCCAGTGCGGCAAGCGCAAGCACGGCCAGAATCATCACAGCCCATAAAATCCCCATATGTTGGTCGGACCACGGGCGGTCGTCCGGCCGTCCTGCGTATTGAGGATTGTGCACGCCTGCTGCCAACTGCGCTTCGGCGGCAGAAGCCTCCAGGTGAAAAAAGCGGGCATAGTCGTAGACGGGGGGCGATAGCTTTTCGTCGCCATAATACAGCGTGAGTGATGCCTTCCCTTGCGGATCGAAATAACCGCGGCGTTCGAGCGAAAGCGGTTGGACATCGAGAATGGCAAGAGGCGGGTTATCGCCATTGTCGATGGAGAGGGTGAACTGGCCGGGATGGGCGACAACTCCGATGGCCAATTCTTCTGTGTTGACCAGCGTACCCGCGCGATTTATGCGCACACGGTTGATCTCGCCACTCGCTTCCTGTGCGCCCTTTGGGTCCAGTACGCTGACCCTCCGGCGGAAGTTCACCTGGCCCGAGGCGACCTGGAAGGCGATACGGTCCAGCGGAACCCTCGGGGGAATGGTGCAAACGATTACTGTGGTCCGCGGTTTCTGCTGCGGCGCCGAACAGGAACCGGCTTTGGTCCAGGAAGCCTGCTGCTCGCGCAGATTGAAGATTGCGGCTCCTTTGACCTGCTGCGGAAGAATCCCGGAAGATAACTTGACGTGGAGGTAGCGAAAGCTGGATGGAGGCAATTTCAAAATGAAATTGGAGCCTAGTTGTTCACTGGTGAAATCGTAGAGGGTTGAAGGCGCGAGTGCAGTTGAGGATTTCTCGCCCAGCGAATTGGTACCAGCCACCGAGGCGGTAGCAACGAAGTCTTTGGAGTCCACCCGCAAGCGAATCCGGTCATAGGTGGAAAGGCCCTCAGCATCGAGATCAAACTCGGTATGCCCGGCAACGCTGCCGAGGTTGAGAATCTTGGCCGCTACTTCTTCGGAAGAGACTCCGGCCCTCTGTTCCGACAAGAAATACTGAACGGGCGATTCGCCGTTATAAAGCCGCAGGTCACCCAGGTCGGAACGAGAGTGATTCCATATTTCTTCATCGACAATGAAGAAATTCTGGCGATCGGATTGGGCGACTTGGACCTCGCGCCGGTTGCTGAAATAAGCAATGGCAGGTTCTGCAATATCCGGAACGGAAAAGGCGACAAATACCAGGAGGAAACAAATGGGCTTCATGCGCTCGTCGGGTTCCCTTCCCTGCTTTCCTGAACATTTCTCCTTGCCGACAGCTGTAGCCAGTCTCTCTGATAGACAAATGAAATGGCCAGGAGCAACGCCCCCAGCACGATGAAGCTGACGATGCGATATCCGCGATCCAACTGAGAAACGTCGTAGACAAATACTTTGACGATGGTGACTGCAATTAGCAGCAAAGCCTGCCAGCGTACGAATGCGGAACGACGAAAGAAACCGACCGCCATCAGCATGGCGCCATAGGCCATGCACAGGGCTGAGTAGCTGAAGTCCCGTTCGATTTGAATGCGCCGCCACTCGCTCTGGTAAGCGGGGTAGGCTTGGGCGCTGCGCGGCCGAAGAGTCGGCATCTGCCGGGAGTAGTAATCCGCCACCTCGTGGCTCAGTGCCATCAGGGCGAGCGCATTCAGGGCAACCACGGCGACGGCGGCGACCGCACTGCCAGCTTCGTCGGTGCGGCGGGAGGCGTACCACGCGACCACGCCCAAGACGGCGACAGCTACCGTATACGTGGCCATACGCATATTAAAGATGAGCTGGGTGGTATAGAAATTGTCGATCAACAGAAGCCGTGCTACTCCCAATACCAGGGCACTGAGAGCAAATATATTCAGCAGTTCAGACTGGACGCGATTCGCCACCCAGAGGAGTATGCCTGCTTCCACGAACCAACCAATTGTGATCCAGTGAGCGTCGAGGCGGATGGGAATTGCCACCGTAATGAAACCGAGGGCAATGGCGAGGTGGAGAAAGTGCAGGACCTGCATAGAGCCGGGAGTCAGTTTTCTGGTATGAACCTGCCGGCTGAGAAAAATGTAAACCCCAGCCAAGGCCAAAGCGAACCACGCCATGCTGGTCTTGTCGACTTCTTCGATCATGACATAGGACTGCAGGAAATAGACCGCGGCATTCACAAACGCCAGAACGGCAGGAATCGAAGCAAACAGAGGAGGCTCGTCTTTCGGTTGGAGGGTGACGAGGGGTGCAATCGCAAAAATCGCGAAAAACAGCGTGGCAAATGCGAGCGTAAGGGCGAGCTGACCGCGCGAGTAGAAAGTGGAATACCAGCCGATGTAAAGCAACAGCGTGCCAGCATAGCTCATGACCAGGAGCCGGCGCCAAGGCTTGAAGACGACCAAGAATAATGTCGCCAGATCGAGCAATGCTACGTAAGAAAACAGGGCCAGTTCGCGGTTCTGGCCAGTGGATAGCAAAAGTGGAGTGGTGAAGGCGCCGGTAAGCGCGAAGGCGGCGAGGAGTTGCGCGTTCTGGGCGAGGGCCATGGCAGCAGTCGCTGACGTGACCGCGAGCATCATGACAAAAGCGACCCCGCTGGGAATCAAGCTGTAGACCTGGAAGGCAGCCCACAGCGACAGGTAGAGCGTTCCAATTCCGACTGCTTTGAGCGAGTAAGAAAAAGCTTTGTACCCCTTGGCGCGAAAGCGCTCGCTCCAGACGACTACCGCGATTCCTGCAAGAATACCGATGGAGACCCTTCCGGCGGTACCGATCCAGTTGTTGTCGAAGGCGAACTTCAGAAAATACGAGACCCCGATCAGCAAGGCGGCGATACCGATGCGGTTGAGCCAGTGGGAACCAATGCGCGATTCCAGATCGATCCCGCGACGGTCGGGAAAGGTAGTCTTGGCGCGCGCCGGGATGCGCGGAGGCGGCGGCGGGGGTGGCGCTGGCTTTTGCGATTCCGCAAGAGTTGCGGAGGGTCTGACGGCTTCAGCGTAAACCGTTGCGGATGCGCGCGTCTGGTCGCTGGGTTTGGGCGCCACGGCGAGCTCGTGTTCGATCCGGTAGACCCGGGCAGTGAGTTCCGCAAGAATCTTACGGATGGCTTCGAGATCGTTCTGCGATGCATCCATGGTCGAGCATGGAATTATGCGCGAAAAAGAAGTCGCGTGCACGTCATTTCTTGAAGCTGGATCTCACACGGATGAGGCCGCCGGAGGAAGGCTTTATCGCGGAGAACCAGCAGAAAGGCTGCGGAGAACGCCGAGAGGGACGTAGAGCGTAGTTCGGGTGAGCTTCTTTGTGTAAAGTCAACTTATGGCTAAACGCAACCTTAGAGTGCTGAAGTGGCTTGGAACCACGCCGGCTATCGCAGTCTGCACCTTGTGCAATCGCGAGTTTAAGGTTTCTGTTGAGGTGTTGAAGCGGGTTGGAGGCGCTGTGGAGAACCTTAAACTTCAATTCGCGCAGCACCAATGCAAGCAGATTGAGGACGATTCATCCTCCGGCTAATTCTGGCGGTCAGTGAGCTTCCGGCTTGCGCCAGGAACGAAGATTTACCGCGTAGAGAGCGATGCAGAATACGTTGGCCGGAATGAAGCCAAACTGTTCGGTGCGGAACCCGATCACACAGACGACTGCGCTATTAATGGCCGCCAGAATCCAGCCCTCCCAACAGCGTTTTCCCAACAGGATGGTCGACATAACCGTAAGAATGCAGGATAAGTAATCAAGCCTGAGCAACACTAAA
>JAUTWY010000539.1 GCA_030838305.1 Acidobacteriaceae bacterium | reverse complement strand
CGGAAACAGTGCGCCGTGCATTCGGACTGATCGCCGCGAAAAAAATCCGCCCCACCGACTACATCACCGGCGAGGCCCCGCTATCGCGCCTGCAGCAGGTGCTCCGCCACATGCTGAACCGCGGAGGCGACATCAAGACCGCCATCATCCCCGGCCACTGATTGACAGTGCAAGGTTAGCCTGTCAGTGCCTCAAATGCGTGCAGTACGGTGGAAGAGCGGCGCTTCAGCGCCGCGTAAGGCGTGTAGAATTTCTGCGGGCTTCAGCCCTGGCTTACGCGATAGGGACGACTTCTCAAAGATCACTCTTGCAACGGTACGAGTATTACTGAATGACTTCTGCAACAAGCACCGAATCCCGCCTCACGATTACACCCTCCGCCAAAGGCTGGAGCCGGCTGCCCGCGGAATACGCCATCCCCGAATCCGCCCCGTCGCTCGAACAGTCACGTGAATATTGCCGCCGCCTGGCCCGCACTCATTATGAAAATTTCTCGGTTGCCACCTGGTTCCTGCCCAAACACCTCCGCCAGGACTTCCTAAATGTCTACTCCTATTGCCGCATCTCCGACGATCTGGGCGACGAGGTTGGAGATGCCCCCGCTTCGCTGGCTCTGCTCGATGAATGGCAATTGCAACTCGATGCCTGCTACGAGGGAAACCCCCGTCATCCGGTATTTGTCGCGCTCGCCGAAACAGCGCGCAAGTTTGATATTCCGAAGCACGAATTCTCCGATCTGCTGATCGCTTTCCGGCAGGATCAGACCGTAACACGCTTCGGACGATTCACTGATGTCCTCGCCTACTGCCGGTACTCCGCCAACCCAGTCGGGCATCTTGTGCTCCACCTCTGCGGCTTTGGCGACGCCGAACGCCAGCAGCTTTCCGACTACACCTGTACCGCACTGCAGTTGGCGAACTTCTGGCAAGACGTAAGCCTTGACTATGCCAAAGGCCGGATTTACCTGCCGCTCGAAGACTTGCGCAAATATTGTGTCAGCGAAGAAGACCTGGCGCACAACCGCAACACTGTCGCATTTCGCGAGATGATGAAGTTTGAAGTCGAGCGCGCGCGCGAATGGTTTGACCGCGGACTGCCGCTCGTGGGGAAAGTGAATAAAAACCTGGCGGTGGATCTCGAACTCTTTAGCCGCGGCGGCCAGGAAATTCTAAACGCCATCGAGCGCCAGGGCTTCGCAGTGCTCGGACGCCGGCCCGTAATCTCCAAGACCCGCAAACTCGCGCTGGTCGCGCGCGCAGCGCTGGGGAAGTTGTTATGAGTGCAGGAGCGCAGCAAGTGTTGATGCCCTGGAGTCCCGCTCCTGCACAGCTCACCATGGCGTACTCCGTATGCCGCGGCATCACGCGCACAAATGCGAAAAACTTCTACTACGCCTTTCTGGTGCTGCCCAAACGCAAACGCGAATCCCTAAGCGCCGTCTACGCTTTCATGCGCCGCTGCGATGACATTGCCGACGACCCGGCCCTGGGCATTGAAGAACGCCGTAACAAACTGAATACATGGTTGGATGGGTTGCACCGGGTGCAGCAAGGCGAGCCCAGCGATGACCCAATTCTCCTCGCGCTCACCGACACGCAACGCCGATACACGATTCCCGCCGGCTTGCTGGACGAACTGGCCATCGGAACCGCAATGGATGTCGATCCCGAGCCTGGCGTTTCAGAAGGCGCAGTTCCCCCTATCCTCCCCGTCGCTGGCTTGACCGTTCAGTATCAAACCTTTGAGGATCTCAAAGTCTATTGCTATCGTGTGGCGTCAGTCGTTGGATTGGTATGCATTCACATCTTTGGATATCGCGATCCCGCCGCCGAAGCATTGGCCGAGCAATGCGGTCTGGCTTTTCAGCTCACCAACATTATTCGCGATGTAAAGGAAGATGCCGCGATGGGACGCGTCTACCTGCCGCAAGAGGATCTCGCAACGTTTGACTTGTCGGTGGCGGAATTGCTCTCCGCCCCGGACCCAGCCCGCTTCCGTCCCTTGCTGGCCATGGAAGCCGACCGGGCTCGTGAATACTACAAAGCCGGCGAGCAACTGAGTTCTTATATCTCGGAAGACAGCCAGCCGGCGTTGTCGGTGTTGGTCAACATCTATCGCAAGCTGCTGGAAAAAATCGCGGAGCGCCAGTACGACGTTTTCAGCGGCAAGGTAAGCCTCACCGTCAGCGAAAAGCTGCGGATTCTCGGGAAAGGTTTCCTGCAGCGCATTACCTGACATTCATTAGGGTTGTCGTTCCGCATCAGGCCGAAGGCCCGCTGAGGAACCTGCTGTTCGCTCGTAGCGGCAATCGATTTAGCATACCAGCATGTCGGCCGGATCCCGGATGACTCAACCCTCCACACAACCCACCGTAGCCATAGCCGGCGGCGGCCTGGCTGGACTCGCGGCGGCTTGCGCGCTGGCCGATTCTGGATTTCGCATCACCCTGTTCGAACGCCGTCCTTATCTCGGCGGCCGCGCTTCTTCTTACGAGCATCCCGGCACGGGCGAAGTGATCGACAACTGCCAGCACGTTCTGTTTCGCGTATGTACCAACCTGGTTGAGTTCTACCGGCGCATTGGTGTAGCAGACAAAATCCGCTGGTACGACGAAATGACTTTCATCGAGCCCGGCGGCCGCACCAGCATCATGCGCGCCTCTCCGCTGCCTGCTCCGCTGCACACCGCACCGTCGTTCTTGCGGTTTCCGTTTCTCAATGCTAAAGACAAGTTCGTAATCTCGCGCGCCATCGCGGCGCTGACGCTGACCAGGCAACCAGACACGGGACGTTCTTTTCTGCACTGGTGTCACCAGCATAGACAAACCAACAATGCGATCGAACGTTTCTGGAAGCCGATTCTGGTCAGCGCCCTGAGCGAAGACCTCGACCTGATTTCGATTTCTTACGCCGCGCAAGTTGTTCGCGAGTCCATGAAGTCGCCCGAAGCCCGCCACATGGGCGTTCCCAGCATTCCCCTGACTGACCTTTACAATCGCGCCGGAGATTACATTCGGGCTCGCGGCGGTGATATTCGCTTTCGCACTACGCTCGAAGCTTTTTCTCCCGAGCCTTCTCACGTAGGTATTCGCGTGGCCGATAGAAGAGATAAAGAAAGAGACGAAGAGCATTTCGACTATCTCATTCTCGCTCTCCCGTTCGACAGCCTCGATCGCGTCTTGCCGGAAACTCCAGAGGCCACGCCCTTGCGCGACAAACTCGCCCACTTCGAATCCTCTCCCATCACTGGCATCCATCTCTGGTTTGACCGCCAGATCAGCGAACTCGACCACGCCGTCCTGCTCGACCGAACGATCCAATGGATGTTTAACAAGTCGCGGCTCCTGAGCACACGCGGCGCGAGCAGTACAGAGGCAGGTGGCAGTTACATCGAACTCGTGGTCAGCGCGTCGAAGAGCCTTATCGAAAGGTCGCGCACCGAGATTGTCGAGCTCGCCCTGAAAGAGGTGCGCGAATTCTTCCCGGGTGCGCGCGCCGCCAATCTGGCGAAGTCCACCGTGATCAAGGAAATCCACGCCACTTACTCGCCGCGCCCCGGCATTGAGGCCTACCGCGCGCAGCAGGTCACTCCATGGCCTCGTGTTTTTCTCGCCGGTGACTGGACCGCCACGGGATGGCCCGCGACGATGGAAGGAGCGGTTCGCAGTGGATATCTGGCGGCGGAAGCACTGGCGCGGACGGCAGGGACGAAGTCTGCGCGGTTTCTGTCGGCGGATATGCCCGCCAGCGGCTTGATGCGTCTCTTCACCTAATGTGAGTTGTGAGTGCTCGGTGCTGTGGGTCGAAGGAAGATGCCGCAGAATTTCCTGCTCAGGCTAGTTGTGTCCGATGCGCTCTTCGATCCTGGAGACAAATTTCGGCGCGTGAGCCTTCATCAGTTGCTGCAGGCCGGGCCTAAACTCGTGGAGCAAGTTCATCCCTGCGTCATTGCCAACCGCCGAACCAAAGTCGCTAAACGGCGCAGAAGCCGAGCGCGCCCAATAAGGCCGGTAGGCCGTGCGGATAGCGGCTGAACTCAGCACTCCAAGAAAATAGGAGGTGTTGACCCGTCCTTTGCCAGATTCGTCACGCGTGACAAAAATCCGCGAAGCCGCATACACTGCGCGGCCGACCAGGCTGCTGCTGCTCGAAGGACGGTAATTCAGATTTCGCCTCAGCAAGGACGGATACAAGTACTTGCCAAAAAAATCATTGGATTCTTTTTGAACGGCGTCATTGCGAAGAACAATGAAGGTCGGATACCGATGTCGAGCAATGTTTGCCAGTCCGGATTCGCGTGTCACGCCGCGATTAGAGTCAACCGCAAAACGGGGGATTGCTTCCTCTGCCGGTGCCTTAAATGTTTCTGTGCGGCCCGCAACCAAGGCCGACGGAGCGTCCGGCAAGGAACTCGACATTGGGCTCTCCTGGCAAAGCGCGCCGCACGCCGCCACCAGCAAAAAAGTAGTAACCCGGATCGTAACCACTCCTGCCATAAACCACACCCGCAAGCCCACCTTGACGGTAGCACTCCGCATGCCATTCTTCTGAGCTAGAGTGCTCATCTTTTCGCTATAGGTTGGGTGAAGAAACCGGCGTTGCGGTTGCGCTTCAGAAGCCGCATCGATGACCTTTTTCGCACGGGTGATGTACCGGAGTTTTATGTAGGGGTTAGCGTCTATTCCGGAAGTAACATGCCCTGGATACAGCCATTCGCCCACGCCGCGACAAGGAGTATTTGCCTCGAATTGGCATCCGCTCCCAAGCCACACCCGTACGTGAGTGCAAGTAATTGAACCAAAGTGAGTAAATCTTTCATTCGAAACAGCATTCGGTTCCTACAGCGCGTTCCGTAGGGAGCGGACGGCCGCGCCAGACCCAGACACCATGGATTCATCGCAGCAGGGCCGAAGCAGACCACAAGATGGGCGCTTGGCCGTGAAGGTCTCCCGTGTTGCGGGCACGCGTCAGATAGTAATTGAGATCATTCTTCTTGCCGGTGCCTTCGCAGACATTGCGAATGTCGCCGTTGGGTTCGAGATATGTAATGAGCGCGAGCCAACCTTTGCGGGCAGCAGGTGCGTAGGTCTTTTTATCGAGCCAGCCGTTCTTCACTCCGGTGATCATGGCAAAGGTAAACATTCCGGTGGAGGAGGTTTCCGGCCACGCTTCCGGATGATCCAGCAACTGGCGCCACATGCCATCTTTCGCCTGATACCTCAGCAGCGTTGCCATCATCCTGCGATAGGCCTCTAGGATGCGGGCGCGCCGGGGATGGGTCTGCGGCAGCGAGCGCAGCAGCTCTGCCATTCCCGCTGCCACCCAACCATTGCCCCGCCCCCAGAAAAATGGCGTGTCGGGCGCATGATAGAAGAGCCCGTTTGGCTGCTGAAGCTTTTCCAAGTACGCGGACATTTCCAGCGCGGCGCGATCCAGATACTTCGGATCGCCCGTGGCTCGATACGCTTGCACCTGAACCAGAGTGATCATGTACATGTCGTCGATCCAGTAGCGGGTTTGGCCGGTGAGACCATCAGGCGCGGGATCCGCCCACTGTTTATCGGCTAGCTCTCTACCGAGATCGAGATACTTCTGCTGCCTGGTTTCAACGTAAATTTCGACCGGAACCGCGCCAAAGACGGTCAAGTCCACATGCTTGGGCTCCGGAATAAATTTGGAATCCGTATCGAAGAGGGGATCAAAGCGTTGAATCAGTCGTGAGCCGAGTTCCTTGTCACCACTCAATTGCGCAAAGGTTAACGCTCCGTACCAAGTCACGGATTCCGGGTAGTTGATGTAAGGCTGTTTGGCCTCTCCGGTCGACAGACTGTGAGGCGATGAGATCAACCGTTTGGCAACGCGCTGGCCGATTTCTTTCGGCGAAGTTCCAGCGGGCCATTTGCTGAATTCCTTCTGCGCACTTGCAGGCTGCGAAACCGCCAGGGCTGCGATTAGAGCCAAAGCCGAA
>JAUTWY010000353.1 GCA_030838305.1 Acidobacteriaceae bacterium | reverse complement strand
TCACGTTCGATTCGTACAGCATTCGGTACGAATCAGGACTAAGGTCCTCGCTCGACTAAGCCCGATTCTCGAAAATGACGGCGATAAAAAACCTGCCTGCCAAAAATGTCGAAAAGACCAAAGGATTCAAGCTTCTGAAAAGGTCCTTCGGGATCTTGGGGCCTGGGTTGATCACCGGGGCGGCCGACGATGATGCGCTCTGGGTGGGAGTCATGAGAAGGAAAGTGAACTGGATTCTTGACGCGGACATCCGGAGCTTTTTCGATGAAATTCGACACGATTGGCTCCTGAAGTTCGTCAAGCATCGCATCGCTGATCGAAGGATACTCCGTCTCATCGGAAAGTGGTTGAGAGCGGGAGTATCGGAAGAAGGGCAATGGTCGAAGACGGAACGGGGAACTCCGCAAGGTTCGGTGATTTCACCGTTGCTTGCGAACGTTTACCTGCATTACGCCTTTGATCTCTGGGTCCAGCATTGGCGACAACATCGGGCGACAGGTGAAGTGATCGTCGTTCGGTATGCCGACGATGCGGTGTTGGGGTTTCAGCACCGCGCCGACGCAGAGCAGTTCCTCCGAGACTGGAAGGAACGTCTGAGCCGGTTCGGACTAGAGCTGCACCCGGACAAGACGCGGTTGATCGAGTTCGGGCGCTACGCAGTCGCAAACCGAAAGGAACGAGGGGAAGGGAAGCCGGAGACGTTTAACTTCCTAGGTTTCACCCACATCTGTGGGCAAACGTGGAAGACCGGCAAATTCCTCCTCCTACGCAAGACCATCCACCAGCGACTCTCTGCTAAGTTGAGAGCGCTGAAGGAGGAGCTTCGAAGACGCAAACATCTGTCCGTGGCGGAACTCGGGAAATGGTTGAGGTCCGTTGTACAGGGATACTTCAACTATCATGCAGTTCCCGGGAATCTGGCCAGCCTTCGGAGTTTTCGGTTACAGGTGATCCGGCGCTGGATGCGCGCGTTACGGCGACGCAGCCAGAAGAGTCGGATGACTTGGCCACGGTTCGTAGCGATCGCGGCGCGCTGGCTCCCCCAACCTAGCATCCTTCATCCCTATCCCAATTTGCGCTTCGACGCCAAACATCCGCGGTAGGAGCCGCATGCAGTAATCCTGCACGTGCGGATCTGTGCGGGGGGCGTCAGGTCAACTGGCGTCCCTACCGCGACCCCTCCAAAATGGAAATCCCGGACTCAGTTTGCTTTCAATTCCGGCCCTGGCCACGAGTCGGGGGCGAACCACATTTACCGTTGGCTACCTCGGATCTGGAAGCCTGTAGTCAGTCGAGATGCTGAGATCTTTCCACGCTTTGTCGGACGCCAGAATTTGCAGAGCATTGTTCTCGGCGGCGTTGTAAGCGTCACTTCCAAGCAATAGCCGCAGAGGCGGTTCGGATATTGATGCAATATGTAGAAGAGCGGCTGCCGCTTTTATTGGGTCCCCCGGTTGCTTGCCACCGTAATCGCGCTGAAAGCGAACTGTGGCGCCGACCGTCGCGTCGTACTCGGGCCGGCCTTCGCGAAGTTCCGTGGAGGAGCCTGCAAAATCGGTTCGAAAACCGCCAGGTTCGACGATGGTGACCCGTATACCGAGCGGTCCGACTTCTTTGGCCAGCGACTCTGAAAAGCCCTCGACACCGAACTTCGCTGCCGCGTATGCGGCACGCCCCGTCGGGCCAACGCGTCCGCCGATGGATGATATCTGGATGATGTGCCCGGATCCGCGCTCACGAAAGTACGGGAGCACAGCTTTAGTCATAATAATGACGCCGAACAGATTCGTTTCGATCTGTGCGCGAAAGTCCGCGAGCGACGTATCTTCAACGGGGCACACGTTGCCGTAACCGGCGTTGTTAACGAGGACGTCGAGGCCGCCGAAGGTCTGCATCGCGGCGGCAACGGCGTACTTGGCCTGCGCTTCTTTCGTAACGTCGAGCGAAACAGTCCGTACATTTTCTCCGAATCTGCTAGCGACTTCAGCGAGTTGCTCCGAATTGCGGGCTGTGGCCACGACGCGGTGCCCAGCCTTGAGAACCTCTTCCGTGAATGCCCGGCCAAGGCCGCGCGAAGCTCCGGTAATTAGCCAGATCTTTGACATAGAAAGCCCTCCGATCGATCGAGTGATGGCGCGAATTTTAGGGTTTCGAACTCACCGAACCGAGACGGCGATTTGGACATCGACATTGCCCTTGATCGCATTCGAGTAGGGACAGATGGCGTGGGCGCCCTCGACAAGCTGTGCTGCCGTCTTCTGGTCGACGCCGGCGATGGTCACGGCAAGCGCGGCAGACAGCACGAACGCACCCAAGTCGTTGCGGCTTAGGCCGATTTGGGCGACAACTTCTACGTCGCCATCGGCGAAATGGCGGCGAGCCTCACGGCTCACGTGGAACAGCGCATTTTCAAAGCACGCGGCATAGCCGCCGGCGAAGAGCTGTTCTGGGTTGGTCGCATCACCTTTCCCTCCCAGCGTTCGGGGCAGGGCAAGCTTAAGATTGAGCAGGCCGTCGTCGCTGTGGATCGATCCATTACGGCCTCCCGTGGCGCTGACTTTTGTGGAATAGACTGTATCAGGCATCCGTTTTCTCCTTGTCGCGGCGTCAGATGGTTGGGATCGTTTCGCCGTCAATTTTGTGATCGTTAGTGGTGATGAACGAAGTGCGACTCGAGGGTTACAAAGTTTTCTACTGGGCGTGCGCGGCAGCCTCTTCGATAAGAGCTGCAACTTCCTTCGGCCTGGAAACGTAGACCGCGTGGCTGGCGCCTTGCGCTTCCACCGTGTGACTCTTGGCTCGCGCGGCGTACCAACGCTCAAGTTCGGGGTTGATGGTTCTGTCTTTTGCCGCTACCAAAACCCAGCTTGGTTTGCTTCGCCACGCAGCCGTAGTGATGACGGCCTTGAAATTGTCAGCCAAATTTGGCACCTGCGAGCGCGCCATGAAGTCGGCCTGCTCAACAGACAGGTCAGCTGCGAAATACTCATGAAACTGCGCGGGGTCGAGGTAAGTGAAACCGTCCGCGGTCTTCTTTATTGCGCCAGATTTATTGAGGTCACTCGGGAAGCGCTTTCCGTCGCCCGCCTCATTCTCTCCGGCGTCGGGCATGTGCGCCGCGATGTACACCAATCCAGCAACGGATGAATCCGTTCCCGCTTCGGTGATTACGGCTCCCCCATAGCTATGCGCAACAAGAATGCACGGTCCATCTTGCAGAGCAAGGGCGCGCTTGGTGGTGGCCACATCTTCTTTAAAGGATGTCTCTGGCTCCTGGACGATGCTGACCTTATAGCCATCCCTAACAAGAATGTCGTAGACACCTTTCCAGCCGGAGCCGTCGGCCCAGGCGCCGTGAACCAGAACAATGTTACGAACGCGATGCGGTTCGTTCTGCGCTGAGAGCCCGCCGCAGATAAACAGCAATAGTATGATGCAGAGAGATAGAGATATTCCTCGCACTATTTTCCTAGGCGCCATCGAATTACTCATTTTGTTGCTCCTTTTGTGAATGCTTTGCATGTCGGTACCGCGTCACTCGTTTTTCGGCACAAGCTCCATTCTTCTCTGTTTAGGACAATTAAGCTCACAGCGGCGCAATTGGGGTCCGTGCTCCTGAGTTCAACGCGCATGCATTCCTCCCGGCCGTAATTCCGCGTGGTGCGCGCAACGGGCGTCGCGGCGCTTTCGCCCGGCACCTCCGTCAGAGCACCAGATAGACGACTTGGACGAACTGGTCGGTGTTGATGATGCCTTTGCCCCAGACCGCGTCAAGATCGGCGAGCGGTTTTTCCGCAACGGATTCCTGAGCGGATTTTCCCGCAGACTTCAATTTCTGAACGCGATCGTGGGCGGTGACAAGCATGTCCCGGAATTTCGTGAGGTCCGCTTTGTTGCCGAGCGGGCCGTGCCCTGGAACAATCTTGGTGTTATTGCCGGCGAGCGAGAGGATTTTGTCGCAGGCGGCGATATTGCCTGTAATTGTGCCGCCCGTACCGGGGTCGATGTAGGGATACATGCCGTTGAAAAACACGTCGCCCATCTGAATTACGCTGGCTTGTTGAAAATGAACGTAGATGTCTGTGTCGGTATGCGCGGGAGCAAAGTGTTGGAGTGCGAGGGTTTCACCATTGGCTTGCAATATATAACTGGCAGCGAAGGTCTGCTGCGGCAAGGCGTCCGCAGGCGACGGGTCGAAATGCAAGCCGGCGAGCGCACCGTCTGCTCCTCTATACAAAATCGGCAGATCATGTGG
>JAUTWY010000521.1 GCA_030838305.1 Acidobacteriaceae bacterium | reverse complement strand
CATCGGACCTCTCGCGCACATTGAGTTCTCGTTCTTGGTTTGTGCCGGCGCTCCCGGCCGGTGCGCCTCGCTTACGGTAAATCGTGATCTGCCCGTTATTCCATCGGTTCAAACCGTCGGGAGTGCCAAGCCAAATGCTGCCGTCCCTGGCTGCTAGAACGGACCAAACGATGGCATTAGATAAACCTTGCCTCAGGGAAATCGTGGGGACGACGAAGTCGCGAAAGCGGTCGAGGCCATTAAGGGTGGCGACCCATATATTGCCTTCACGATCTTCGAAGAGCTTGTTGATGTAATTGCCAGACAGACCGTCAGACTGCGTGAAGCCATCTATCCTTCCCTGGTGTAAATGCAAGAGGCCCCGGTCAGGGGTTCCGATCCACAGACCGCCATTATGATCCCAGAGCAGCCTGGCCGCCTGGAACCGCGGCCGGGAACCTGGAGGCAAGAACGCCTCGGCCTTCCCGTCAACGAGCTTCCTGATTCCGTCCTGGGTGGCGAGCAAGAGTGCGCCGTCGTCAGTCTCATTCAGAGTTTGAGAAGAGGTGCCGATCACCGGGTATTGCATCGGATAAAGTTTTGGAGGACCGGGCTTCCATCTCCATAGCCCAGTCTGCGCTCCTGCCCAAAGGTTGCCGTGTCTATCTTCATACAAGGATGCCACCCACAAGCCGAGACGGCCGTCATCTCCGTAGCACTGGGGGCTGCCACTCTGAATCGCGCATAGCCTACCAACGGAAGCCGCATAGCCACCGGCCCATACCGTGCCTTCATGATCCTCAACGAGCGCATCAACAGTCTCTCCAGCAAGCTCCGGGTACAGCGTCAACTTGCCGTCCTTCCAGCTGGCCAGCCCTTTGTAAGTGCCAATCCAGAGACGCCCGTCACGTGCGGTAAGCAGGTTTCGAATGTAGCTACTGGGGAGATGCCCGCCCGCAATCTGGTCCCATAAGACGTTCCGAACGCCATCGAAACGAAGCAAGCCGAATTCCGTGCCCAGCCAGAGATACCCGTCGGGTGTCTGAGCAATTGAGGTGACCCTGCCTTTGGAAAACCCTTCGCGGATCTTCCACGCAGTGTGCGCGTATTGACTGATATCGAGAGATGGGTCTAATGCGGAAGCGCACGAGCAACACGCCAGCAGGATGCCTAACACGATCACGGGCCGTCTTGGTCTGCGCGCTCTTTCCATGCCGGCACACATTTTAGCTCTTAGCGGTAGTTTTCGGTGCCGCTGCATTTCATCTGCCAGGCTTTGTCGTCCGGAGCGAAGTCGGGGATCTGCAACTCGCGGTGAACCGAAGGTTCCCCTACTCTTGCTTTGAGCTGCTAATAGTTCAAGAAGGATACGGGATGACAATGGGCGGACAGGGGTTGTCGAAAGGGGGACGCAAGTTTCAGAAGAAACGCAGCTTATCAGGATCTGATTGCGGCCGTAACCGTCCTATCCTTCCCTATATTCAACCACTTGTGGCGATCCTTCGATCCGCTCACGTATTGGCATTCCTAATGCATATGCCTGCTGTGGGGGCGGCATTCTTGTCGCCGGTGTGTTTCCAACAAACAAAGGAGAAATCATGAAGGTACAAAAGACGATGTTCTTTTCGATCGCGATGTTTTTTGTTTTAACAGTTGCGTCATTCGCCCAGGTGAAGACCGACTACGATCACCACGCAAATTTTGGACAATATAAGACCTACTCTTGGGAGAAGATCCAGACGAAAGATCCCCTCATGGTCGACCGCATTAAGGATGCGGTGAACGGGGCTCTGACAGCCAGAGGCTGGACTCTGGTCGACTCGGGTGGCGATGTCTGTGTTATGGCGATCGAGATCACGCAGAATCAGCAGACTCTCAACACGTTTTATGACGGCTTTGGAGGGGGTCGGCGTTGGGGAGGATTTGGAGGATTCGGAGACGCAACAACAACAACTGAAACCTACCAAGTCGGTTCTCTGGTCGTCGATCTGTTCGACGCCAAGACCAGGAATTTAATCTGGCGAGGCTCGTCCAGCGACACACTTTCCAACAATGCTGATAAGAACACCAAGAATCTCGACAAGGGAGTGCAGAAGATGTTTGCACATTTCCCCCCAGCGGAGAAGAAGTAACGACGAATGTGGGTGGCAGCGGATCGCGCGTTCCTGTTGACGTCGAAGATGAAAGTGATGTCAGCATTATTTGTGGCCGAACCGCTGCGTTCTTCCTGCTTCACCACCCAACGTCGCACCCAGAAAGAATCGGAGGCTTTATCTGAAACCAACTTTGCAGGAACCAACTCTAAACTGGTAGCGCAATAGTCGCGGAAGGCTGGATGGGAATCTTCGTTGTGAGTCATAAGCAACCGAGTTGGATTGCAATCATCGCGATTATTTTTGTTTGCCTGTGGTCGTCGACAGTCTGGTGCCAATACGGCCCAACGGCAGGGCCGTATAAGGTACTTGCGGTCGAGAATATCGTGTTGCGCGATCAGGTGCGGAATAAGAACATCCCAATCAAGATCTACTATCCAGAAGCGGCAGGGCAATTTCCGGTCATCATTTTCTCCCACGGCGGCTTGGCATCCAAAGACTCTTACTCCGGCCTGGGTGAATATTGGACCAGCTACGGATTTGTAAGCATTCATCCTTCGCACGCTGACTCCGTTGCCGATTCCGGTTTTCGCGGCAGCTTGCGCCAGGCGCTCAGCGATCCCCGGGGATGGGAGAATCGCCCGGAGGACGTTTCCTTCATCATCGATTCACTTTCGCATGTCGAAACCTTTGCTCCGCAACTCAAGGACAAACTTGATCTCGAGCATATCGGCGTGGGTGGACACTCTTTCGGTGCTTATACGGCTGGTCTAATCGGTGGCACGACGATTCTGCTGCCCGGGAAAGTCGGGCCGCAGAGTTTTGCAGACAAGCGGGTCTCGGCCATTGTGCTGTTATCGCCTCAGGGAGAGGGCATCCTGGGGCTGAGCGCGCACTCCTGGGACTCCCTGCATGTGCCAATGCTGCTTATGTACGGCTCGCGCGATTTCGGTCCATTTGGCGAGGAACCCGTTTGGCGAAGTGAGGCATTCGCAAAAGGTCCCGCGGGCGACAAGTACGAGGTGGAGCTCGAGGGTGGAACGCACATGGGATTCGCCGGTTTTTTTCAGAATAATAAAGACCATCGGGTTGAGGTGTTCCAATGCACCAGGCTCGAAACGCTCGCGTTCTGGGATGCATATCTGAAGCAAGATCCGAAGGCCAGACAATACCTGGAGTCCCACGGTTTGCAGAAGTTCAGCGGAGACAATGCCCGGTTTGCAAACAAGTGATCGCGGAGATCCGATGCAACAGAGAATAGAAGAACTCGATGCCCTTCGCGGACTGATGCTGGTATGGATCACCCTCACGCATCTGCCGACGTTGCTGAGCACATACGTCAATCAGCCGTTTGGCTTTTTCGCTGCAGCAGAAGGCTTCATTTTTCTCTCCGCTCTATTTACTGGCCGCATTTATTACCGCATTGCTGAACGCGACGGCAGCGGCGCGATGTGGCGGAAGTTATGGATGCGAGCAGGAAAGCTGTACTGCTACCAACTGTTACTGCTGGCATTTGCCTTCGTGATAGAAGCCCCCATTGCGGCCCGTGGCAACACGCCTGCAGTGCATAATCTTCTCGACTTCTACTTTGCCGCTGGTCACACACGAGCTTTCCTCGATGCGGCATTGATGATCTACAGGCCACCGCTGCTGGACATCTTGCCAATCTACATCATCCTTCTCGCACTGACTCCCTTCGCACTCATGCTGGGGGAGCGAGTTGGATGGAGATACGCCATGGCTGGCGGCTTCCCCCTGTGGCTGTTCGCACAGTTCGGATTTCGGAGTTTCGTATACCACATGCAGAGCCGTGCTTTCGGCCTGCAGATCCCGTTGAATGAGATGGGCGCATTCGATCTGTGGGCATGGCAGCTATGGTGGTTAGTCGGGCTGTGGCTGGGAGTGCGTTGGGCCAAAGACGACTTGCGTCTCGACTGGGTGAAGCAGATGACGATTCCGGCGGCGATGGTAGCATTTGTTTTCCTGGTACTGCGCTATGCCCAGGTAGACGGGGTCCTCACATTCGGGAAGTCCGCCTTGCTCCTCGACAAGTGGGATTTTGGAGTTGGCCGAATGATCAATTTTACCGCCGTTGCGGTCTTGGCGATCAGATTTCGATCGGTTCTGAGGCCTTTTGCGATCCGGCCTCTGGTGATGCTGGGCCGAGCGTCGCTTCCGGTATTCTGTGCGCACCTATTGTGTGTCTTCTTCGCACTCACCATCATGAAGAACGACCCGATCATAGGAGGCTGGAAAGCAATCGTTATTTTCCTCGCAAGCTTGTCAGCTCTCCTGCTCACAGCCAAAGTGGCTACCAACCGACGCGCGAACGCCGGGGAGAAATCGCGCAACCCGCCCCAAACTCCCGACGACCCCCTGTTGGTTACGAACCGGGGCTCGCGACGGACAAGTTCCTTTGAGAGGATGCTGAAGATCGGACGAGTTAACCGGATCACTATCAAATCGGACAGTGTTCGCAGGCAGGCGGACTTCGCTTAAGTTCGGTCCAGTCTGTAAAGTCACGGACGGCGGATGCTGAAAGACGGAGGCAACTCGTCGGGCGGCCTCGGAATTGGGATCGCATGCGTCCTATCTTTCCTGCATTCAATCAGTTGGACGATTTCCCT
>JAUTWY010000519.1 GCA_030838305.1 Acidobacteriaceae bacterium | reverse complement strand
ACAATGCAATTAAAAGAATTGCCGCTGGCGCTCTACATTGGCACGCGGCCTGCAGTTAAGCTCAAGCCGGAGAAGAGATCACTCGGTCACAAACCACCCATCCCATGTTTGCGCCGCGATCACCCGAGAACCATGGGCGGAAAAAAACTGCAATTTAATTCGACTTTGCGCAGTCCACACTACTACGCGTTGGGGATGTCGCACTCTTTTATCCATTTTGCGGGGGTATTTCGAGGATTTGTTAGAGACTTTTAGGGAGGCCACCAATTGACTGAGCACGATAGTTCAACATCCCAGAACATAAAATACCCACACTGGCAGCGCGAGTTTGAAGCTGCAGTTCTCGAAGGTGACCCCGAGACGTTGCGCCAGCGCGTGGATGCCGCCGAAGCAGCCCTGTTTCTGCGGTCGCAAGCATTGGCCGAGAGCACACAGGGACACGCGGAGCAGCAAGCCATTTCTGACGCCATACGGACTCTGCGGACCATCCAGAGGGAGAAGCTGGGCTATCCGGACTGGAATAAAAAGTAACGGCCAGCCCACCGGTTTTACGCATCCAATCTGCGCTATGGGTGTGGCAAACTCCAATGCCTAAGAAGCGCGTTTTACTCGTAGATGACACCCCCGTCGTGCGATCCTTGGTGCGCCATCTAATTGAACTAGAGCCTGACTTTGAAATTTCAGGGGAAGCTGAAAACGGGCGTGACGCGCTTGAGAAAGCTGAAAATCTCAAACCCGACCTCATCATCTTGGACCTTGTGATGCCCGTCATGACTGGGCTCGACGCAGCACCGCTACTCCGGAAACTTCTGCCCAATACGCGGATTATTTTGTTCACGGTCCAAGAGGGACGCGAAGTTGAACGCCTAGCACATGCGGCTGGGATACACGCGGTAGTTTCAAAGAATCAGGCTGTGTCCAAACTGATTCTCCAAGCGCGATCCTTGCTGGCGTCAAGTCCTGCTAAGCTTCGCAGCGCCAGTTAGGGACTCTAGCTCAGTCCGAGTCTGCGGTGGTCGCTTTTGACACAACGACATGTGCTTCTTCGGCTCGCCTATCAGTTTTGTCAGGATTTTCTGTAATCACGATCAGCGCTCCGGTCAGACATCCCGCAACGATCCCTCCCCGGCCACCCAGCATAACGCCAGTAACTTTATCTTCTACCCTCTCTTGCAGTACCTTGATGTAGTGACCACCGGTTCGTAGTGGTGTGCGCATTTGCGCCTTCTTTGGAGAAGACATGAGCCGTTCCGTTGCCCTCCGCTTGTTGCTGATCGGGTTTATTATTACTGGCCTTTTTACCGGCTGTTCACGCGATCCGAATGTTCGCAAACAGAAATTCCTGGAGAGCGGCAACCGCTATCGCGACAAGGGCAAGTTCCGCGAAGCGGCCATTCAATATTCCAACGCTGTGCAAATGGATCCGCGCTTCGCCGAAGCGCATTTTCAGCTGGGCGAAACCTATCTCAAGCTTAAGGACTACAACCGCGGCTTTGCGGAACTGTCTCGCGCCGTCGAACTGGTGCCAGACAATTATCCCGCGCACGTGGACCTGGCGAATCTGCTGATTGCCGCCCACGAAGCCAAGCAAGCGCAGTCTCATCTCGATCTCTTGCGCGAAAAACAACCCAACAGTCCTGACACTCACCTGGCGTGGGCCAACTTCTACGCTTCGCAGGACAACCTGGGCTCGGCGCTGCAGGAAATGCAGAAAGGAATCAGCGCCGATCCCGCGCGCACCGACTCCTATCTGAGCCTGGCCATGCTGCAAATGCGCGCCAATTTGCCCGATCAAGCTGAAATCAATTTCAAAAAAGCGGCTGCGCTCGGTCCCAAAGATGTGAACGCGCAACTCGCTCTGGGACTTTTCTATCAGGCCCGCAATCGCATGCCGGAAGCCGAGCAGCAATTGAAGCACGCCATCGAAGTCAATCCCAAGGATCCAGCTCCGCGGGCTTCTTACGTGCGGCTGCTGATGTCGCAAGGCAAAAAGGCAGAAGCGGAAGCCTATCTCATGCAGGCCAAGAACGACTTCCCGGACAATTCCGAAGGCTATCGCATGCTGGGCGATTTCTATTTCGCCAACAACGAACTCGACAGAGCCACGGCGGAATATACGTTACTGCACCGCGATCACCCCAAAGACCTTCAGGTCAAGAAGAATTACGTGCAGCTTCTCATCCTGAAGAACCGCCTGGACGAAGCGACCCAACTGAATGACGAAATTCTGAAGTCCGCTCCGCGAGATGCCGAGGCGCTGGTCTATCGCGGCCAGGTGCTGCTCCGCCAAAACGACGGGCGCGGCGCGGTGGATACATTACAGCAGGCCGTCAAAAGCGATTCCAGCAATGCTGTGGCTCACTATCAGCTGGGTCTCGCATTCGATATGCAGCATGACACGGCGCAGGCGGAATCGGAGTTGCGCGAAGCGGTGCGTCTGCGTCCCGAGCTTACGGAAGCGCAACGCGCGTTGGCGAATCTGGAGATTCGCCGCGGCGACGTCGATGCTCTCATTCAAACCGCCCAGCTGATTATCCGCGGAGCGCCTAGTTCACCGGATGGCTACCTGCTGCGCGCGCTCGCGGAGATGAACCGCAAGAAATACTCCGACGCCGAGCAGGATATGCGCAAAGCGGCAGAGGTGGCTCCGGCAAGCCCTGCTCCTTATGTGCAGATGGGGAACCTCCACTTGTTGCAGAAGCAATACGGCGAAGCGCTGACGTCGTATCAGCAAGCGCTGGAGAAAGATCCTTCATCGACCGACGGCTTGCAGGGCGTGATGAATACCTACCTCGCGCAGAAGCAGCTTGACCAGGCGGTTTCCGCGGCCAATGCACAGATATCCAAATCATCCAAGGTCAGCGGATTTTACGATCTGCTGGGCACGGCGCTGTACCAGAAAAAAGACTTCAAGGGGGCGGATGCCGCGTTCACCAAGGCGATTGAACTCGACAAGAATAATTCCGACGCGCTGTTGAAGCTCGCGCAAACCCAGGCCGCAGAGGGCTCGGTGAGCCAGGCTCTCGCGACTTATCAGCAGTCCATCAAGGATCATCCGAAGGAGATTTCGTTCTACCTCCTTGCCGGAATGATGTACGAATCGCAGAGCAATTGGGACCAGGCCAAGGTCATGTACCAGCAGGCGCTGAATATTCAGCACGACAATCCGCTGGCCTCAAACAATCTTGCCTACGTGATGCTGCAGCAGGGCGGGAACGTTGACGTGGCTCTCGCCATGGCGCAGACGGCACGGCGCGGCATGCCTGATTCTCCGAACGCGGCCGACACGCTGGGCTGGGCCTACTTTCAGAAGGGCGTGTACCGATCCGCAATTGATATGTTCCAGGAGGCGCTGCGGCTCAACGAAAAGAAGGGTGGAGCCGACGATCCGACCATGCACTATCATCTCGGCCTCGCTTATCAGAAGGCAAACCAGCCGGTGCTCGCGCGGCAGCAATTGGAGCGCGTGTTGAAGATCAGTCCCAACAACAGCGAGGCGAAGAAGGCATTGTCGGAGCTGCGCGGGTAGCTGGGCGCGGCTGTTTCGCGGCTGAAAAGTGCGCCCCATGTTCCCAAGGGAACATTTGTGCATACGGCAACACCTCGAAAGGACGGGGCATCCACTGTGTTGCTGATGTCGCGAGATCAAAAAACTAGGCCAGCCGACAGAGGTTTTTATTTTTGGATTCGGACTTTAGTGCGCGATCCAGTCCAGGGCATAGATTTCCTCGGTGCCGATCTCTCGCACCGCGATGGGGAGATCATCGGGTCCGCGGCCAATCCAGCCAACTGAGATCTGTCGCAACGCACTCAGGTCAGCGATGGTTTCCACGCTTCCGTCCTTAATACGAATACGTGCAACACTGGAGCGATGCGGCACGGCGACATCCTCAAAATAAACGTAACTGCCATCCCGCGACCAATAGGGATATCCCACAACGCCCTGGACCAGGACACTCCACTTTTGGTGGGCGAGATCGAACAATAGGAACGCGCTCGAATCGGCTCTTGTGGCGAGAAGATATTTGCCGGTCGGAGACCAACGCGGAGAGAAGAGGCCGTTCGATCCCGGCACGGTCGTCACCCGATGGCTCTTCAAATCCATTATGTAGATCTCAGACGGTTCCACAGTTCCTGTTTTCCAGGGCAATCGTCCAAACGCAAGAGAGCCTCCGTCAGGCGACCAACTCGGGTCGCCCTCGTTTAATTCGCCGGCGACCAGTTGCTGCAGGTCTCCGCCCTCGGCCGCAATCAGGTATACCTTCCAAGGTTTGCCCGGCATGCCCCCGAAAAGTGCTATCTGCTTCCCGTCGGGTGACCACCGAGGGAAGCGTGCCCGGAACGGGGAGGACGTTAGCTGCAGGCGCTGGCTTCCATCCTGCCGGGCGCGCCATAACGTAAGCTCGGGATATTGCACATAGACGACGGATCGGCCATCATGGGAAAACTCGATGTCCGAGGCAGAAAGCCCCGGGAAGAAGGGAACGAACTGCCGTTTCCGCAGTTCATAGCGCACCACTTCCCCCCGGTTTTTCACGCCGACCACGTAGATTTTCTTACCATCCGGGCTGGGGAGGGGGACATTGGTGGACATTGGTCCATTTGTAAGTTGAACTGGCGCGGGGATGGCTCGTCGAAAGAAGCCGGTCCCTTCTTGCAGTGCCCAAATGCTAGTAGTTTCGTCCCGCGTCGCCTGGAAAACGAAATATCGTCCATCTGGCGTCCAGCTCCCGCAGCACTCATTGGACGGATTGTTCCAACCCGGAAGGACGGCTCGAAGATGAGTTCCATCCGACCGAATCTCCCATATCGAGCTGGATTGGGTCTTCGGATCACTCAGGGTGAATCGAAGTTTCTTGCCATCCACGGACCATCGCGGCCACCATGGGATACCGATCCCTCCCATCAATTTGCGTAGGAACGCCCCGCCTTTGCCGGCAACATCCAATTCGTCTTTAGTGGCGTATGCCAGAACCTCACCGTCCGGTGACCAAGCGGCGTCATGGGCGACAAAGTCGCCCAACCTTTTTGCGGTTCCTCCAATGACTGGCATGCTGTAGAACGGCATGTCGCTGACGGTGGGAGACGTCACGTCGGCCAGCAAAATATGGGTGTGATCGGGAGAGATACCGGCCAGTTGCGCGCTGCGGAAAGGGGTTGATACAGGCTCGGTGTCGCCGCCAGACATCGCCACCTGGGCAAGGCGGGAATGAACCGAGTCTGTTTCCTGAAAAAACAGGCGCGATCCGTCGCTTACCAGTGGAGTTAGAAAATCGTAGGGCGTATTCGTAATCTTCTGACGACCGTCGTCGGTGATCGGAACGATTCCGAGAACTCGCGGGGCATTCGACGCGCGCTGCCCGAACCAGGCCAAGGAAATCGCGCCAACCATCAGCACTGCAAGACCTGCCGCCACCCATGGGAACATGTAAGCAGAAGATTTCGGAGGGGCCGCAATCTCGCTGCGAGGGATCGCCGGGCCCGGCTTTTCATTCGCGGGCGCTGACGGCAATTCCGGATTAGCAATAACCTGCTCTACGGCTGCAATAAATCGGTAGCCGCGTCGCGGGACCGTTTCAATGAATCGGGGCGCATCCGCATCGTCATCGAGAACCGAGCGAATTCGGCGGACGCAGAAATTCAAGCCTTGCTCGAAGTCCACAAACGTGGTCCCCTGCCAGACCTGCTTTCTCAGTTCCTCTCTGGTGATCAGTTTGCCGGGATTGGATACAAGCGTGGCCAGAACCTTGAAGGGCTGAGTTTGAAACCGGACGGGGCGGCCATGTTTTCGTAGTTCGCCGCTTTTTAGATCCAACTCGAAGAGGTCGAACCTTACGAGGCCCGAGTGATTTCTATCGTTGGGCACGAAACTTCCTCGCGAGGGGGATAGGGATCGGCTGCCGCGCATTATACAGGCGGTCACGCGCCGTGGATAGCTGACGTCGATGACTTTGTATCTATCGTTGGGTCAAGCATTTGCGAACTCACAAGAAACTCATAAGTAACTCATCGCTGATTCATTGACGCGATTCGGCCGCTCACGCAGTATCCCTCACCAGAGTTGAAGGATCCCGAGCAACTCGGGGGTCCTGAGGGGGAAAACTCTCAAGCATTTCACAACAAGTGAGGAGAACATGCGATTCAGAAAGAGCAGGAAAGCAATCTCGATTTGCGCTGTGACCGCATTTTTGGTTGCGGCAGCGGCGGCGCAAAATCCAAAACATCAGCATTGCCAAGCAGTGGGCGGAATGCTGATGACCAACCTGGGTGCGATTGACGCCAGCACAACCATGGGACCGGTTACCGGGGATTTGAAGGGAGCGGTGAGCGCCACCATTCTGAGCACCGAAGTCATCGGAAATAACCTAGTCTTCCATGTCCAGCATCACTGGGTCACGGAGTCGGGGGATACGCTCTCCTTTGACCCGGCGACCGCGACCACGACATCGGTGGGGACGGGACTCTACGCAGTGGTCACCTACCCGGTCCACCTCACCGGCGGCACCGGCAAGTTCCAAGGAGTAACGGGAGACTTCAACAACATTGGGGAGGTCGACCTGAATAGCGGTGAACTCGTGTTGCGCTATTCCGGCCAGCTCTGTTCTCCGGAACGGTGAAACCAAATCGACTTCGCTGCCTCGCCCGACGACAGGGGAGATCGGGCATCGATGCAGAACTATCGGGAATGGGAGGAGAAGATGAAAACCAATTTGGAGCGGGCCACTGTTATGTTACTTGTCATCGGCGGTCTCGCGGCTCTGAATGGGAGCAAGGCCTTCAGACTGAACGCTGACTCGCAAGTGTGCAGCAACGCCATCTTGCGCGGTGGCTATGGAGCGGGCACCACCGGGCTGATCAACAGCTCCGGTAATCCCAATGACGTTACGATTCCCACCTTCGTACCCTTTGTCGAAGCGGTCCATTTCGTATTTGATGGCCAGGGCAAATTATCAGGCTCCTCCACTGCGGATTACGGGGGCACGGTTTTTCCCGTGACCTTCACCGGAACCTATTCGGTCAAGCCGAATTGCACCGGCAGTTTGACCGCGGATGCGGGCGACAACGGGATCATTCACCGCGACCTGGTGATTGTCGAGGGCGGGAGAGAGGTTGAGTTTGTGAGCACCGACGCCGGGTTGGTGATTGCGGGCTACATGAAGAAGCAGCACACCGAATAGAAACGATCTAAGCCCGCTCAGTTCGGCGGGTGGCCCCGAAAAATTACCTCCGCGCTTGTGGACGTCAACAATTAAATCGCTGCTTCCACTCGGGTGTGGCTTTGGCTCGACACTTGAGATGCGGGCGGGTTTAGCGGGCGAGGGCGCCCGCTCCACGCCCTACTCCGAGTATCGTCGGTGCCGTCGCAACGGGACGTCGATTCCGACCATTGGCCCATAAACGTTGATGCCATAGTTCCGAAAGCCCCAGTTCGGCTTACCGTTGCTTTCGGATAAATCCAGATTCAAGATATGCATGAAATTCAGACCGGCTGAAATTGCATAGCGAGGGTTCAAGTTGTATCGCACTCCGCTGCCCAGGTTCACAGTAAACGTGAGGTCCTGGCCTTGCGCATACGGCACCCCTGCTGGTCCCTTGGCGTCAATGTTCCCGAATCCGAGGCGCACATCAAAGTAGGGCGCGGCCCTCCTATTACGCGGAATAAAATTACGGCGAATACCCATGATGTAGGAGAAATAGCGGCTCTCAGGACCCCGCGGAATCGCGGTAACAGATCCGCTGAAGGTCAGATCAAAATTGCCGCGCAGAACCCAAGGACCTTCTACACCGTCCATCTGCCAGCGCAGAGAAGCAATGATGGGTTCGTGTGTACTTGAGCGGATATGTGTTGTAGTGATCGCCTACGAAAACGTCAAGGGGAAAAGGGATGTTGATGGGCAGCCATCCCCCGTCCAGGGAGAATTCGATTTTGTTTCTATAGTAGATATCTCGGTTGGCGTCAGCTGGTTTGGAAGGTTGTGATCTTTTCACCAGGGCCGAGCCCCTTGAATCTTCTCCAGACACGTTCCCCAGCGTTGGGGAAGAGTCGTCCCAAGATGCTGGGATCGCAGCATCGTCGGC
>JAUTWY010000518.1 GCA_030838305.1 Acidobacteriaceae bacterium | reverse complement strand
TGGAGGCGAGAGCACATGGCTCGCAGGTCATGATACGGCGACGACGATGCTTTCGGTCGCGGCACACATAAGGCAGGCGTAAGTGCGCAAATCGAAGCCGGGCTTATCCGGTTCAAGACACGAAAGGATCATCGGAGACTCGCAGTCCGCGCAGAAGGGACGCTCGCTGGAAGCTTTGCCATGGAAAAACGAAGGGACGGAACGATTGAGCATAACACGCTTCCCTTGGTTGGGCGGGAGCGCAACACACTCTCAGTCACCGATAGATGCCGATACCGGGCGGTGATGGTACCATTGTGCGCTTCGGGGTCACTGAGGCTCTGGTCAATATTGCTCACTCTCAGAAATTTTGCATTGGCGTCCACTCGTCGCAGGGCGGAACTCTTGCGGGCATTAGACATTGGCCCAATTGGAGGTGGCCAATGCCACATTATTATTTCGATATCAAGGACGGTCATGGGCTCGTTGACCCGTCAGGATCAGAATTCAAGAATGATGACGCCGCCATCGCCAAGGCAAAGGTGATCGCTATCGGAGTTTCTCTCGACAAGCCCACAGTCGATCCGAAGCGCCACATCGCTGTTTTAAATGGATCACGGGAGCAAATCTTTAGCGTCCCCGTTTATTCCAAACCAGCAATGAGCAGCACGTAGGCATTCGACCGTTGCCATGATCCTGCTGATCGTTCTGCCGTCCCGTGGCGCAGCTGACCCCACAGCGCAAAAAAATCCCTGCACGGAACGAGCTGGTGTTTCCAATGCAGAGAAGTTGGGGACTACGCCCCCAATCTAGTGGTGTGGCGGCGAGCTGTCAGTTCAATAAGAGACAGTTCGGCAAACAACGCCTCGCTCGGCGCTGGTGCCCCTTCTTTAGATCGGCGCTGCTCCCTAATGATCCTCGTGTAGCTCGGGCTTTTCGTGCAACACCGCACTCAACAGCGAATTGTGAACCTCGATGTGCCCGTTGTAGTCGATGAGGCCCAGCTTGCGAAACTTGTTCATGAAATGGCTGACGCGGGATCGCGTGGTGCCGATCATTTCCGCCAGTGTTTCCTGACTGATGTTCGGACTGATCGGCTGCGGGCTGCCTGCCTTCCCGAAATTCGCGAGCAGCAGCAGCATGCGCGCAAGCCGCCTCTCGCTCGAATTGAATAGTTGATCGATCAGGTCCTCCTCGATCCGGCTGTTGCGGGTCAGGAGATACGCCATAAACATCTCGGAAAATTTCGGCTCGGCATGAAGGGCGGCCAACATGGCGTCTTTCGTGATGGCCGTGATGACACAATCGACGATCGCCGTTGCCGTCGAAATACGCAGCTTGTGGCCATTCATGCAGCTTTCACCAAAGAACTGCTGAGCTTCGGGCTCTACGCGATGGCATCCCGATCAAATATCCTCACGGCGGGTTCTATGATCGCCACGGACGGAGGGCGCGGGATGCGGTGCACGCGGCGGCGTTGGGCGCGCGAAATGATCGCAGGCGGAATCTATGTGTTCGTTTAAAGCAACACGTACAGCATGTCTGCTTTGCGCCCATTAGCGGGTTCGCGAGACGAAGCTGCTCAGCCCGCTTCGTGCCAGTAAGCGGCATCGAACGCTTCGCTTGAACCGAAACAGGCCGCCAGCTGAGGCGGGGTCCTGAGAGGCGATACCGGATCCCTGGCACCGACCGGAACAGCGTCCCCTCGGGACCCCTTCGGTAGATGCTCTACCGACGATAATTTTCAAATCGCACTGCAGTCTGATCTTTAGCAAATTTGATCTTTAGCGCGGCGGCGGGCCGAAGTGATAGAACCTTGGTCTTTTCATAGCCGCAGTCCGCGCATTTAAGCGAATGGATGGCTGCGTCTCGGTCGGTGGGGTGAAGATCGATGACAGCGTGTCTTATGGTGCTGCCGCATGTTGGGCAGGTGTTATCGACAACGAAATTCATGTGATTTCCTTTCGCTCTAGGCGAACGGAGGACACTCAAAAGGGTCCGCAAAGATTGTGATGTTGCGAGGACGCACGGACACCTTGCGATGGCGTCTCAATCGAACTGAACAGTCCAAACTTTGTCCTGCAATTTGTCGACACCTTCGGGTCAGATATCCACAAGTTTATCCACAGGTTACCCCCAGCTTCAAACCCGTAGAACTACGGAGTTTTTCAAAATCGAAATGGGCCACTCACCTTGTTAGGGGACGAGCTGGTTGGGGTCCGCAGGGCGTTTTGGGGGTGGCTCATTAGGGGTCCACTGGGCAGTCGCACGAAGAACAGTAAAAGTTGATGCCGTGCACGGATTCGATAACCCTAAAGCCTTCGGGAAAGCTATCCACCTGTACATCGAAAGAGCCATCCATCTGCGAAAGCTCGGCGGGGCCGGTCTTTTCGCACTGGGGACAGCGAAGATTTTCAACCCAACGGTCGCTGGAAGACATCTTCCAAATATGTGCCTGCGGTGCTCCGGTTCAACCCCAATTCCGCTGCCGCACTCAAACTGACCCACTACCGTGTCATCGCCGCCTTGGAATGCGCGATCCTTCGAACGACGCCTGGTTCATCGGTAAATATCGCCAACTGGGCGGCCAGATATTCGAGACGCTCGGACACTAGTCGGGCGGCCTAAGTCCGCTGGACGACAGCCATTTGTCGACGTGCAAAGCTATCTCCAGCTCCCGGGCCCTGCGAGCCAGAAGTTCACGCTTCCTGCCTTGCGGGAGGGATTTGATTTGCTCTTTGACGCGAAGAGCTTCCAGCGCCGAGTGCTTGTCGAACAAGGGTTTGGGTTGGTCGGGTTGGGTACGCGGCATAACTAGCTCTCCTGATGGATCAGGCGGGAGCATGCAGCACTCTCTGTCACCGATAACTGCCGATATGGTGCGGTGATGGAATATAGTAGATTCCCTTTATGTCCGGATGGCGACATAAATCGGGTTCCGCCGTAGGCAACAGACTGAGCCGTCTCACTTAAACCTAAGGGTGTTCTTTCAGGGGAACACCCATTTTCGCTAAATGTTCTTACTTTTCAAACTAGACACTGCCGCATGTCGGCGCGCTCGCCGAGCAGGGTCCCCAGCGGTCTCGGCTCGTCGATAGACATGATCGCCGTCAATATGGCCGCCTCTCAAAACAATTTGTAGAGAGCAGCATTGCACAGAGAAACACCGGCCAATCGGGCGTTTAATCCTGAATGTCGGGAAGCATTGCCATATGCTCTCGACGCATCCTTCGAAACATTGAAAAACCCCCGGCACAAGGCCGGGGGTTTTTTTCATCGTGGGGTTACATCCGCCCTCACGCAACGGCACGTCAGGCAGATCGACGTTTGGTCGGACAGGAATCACTTTGGCGAACTGGTTCAGATCCCCAGGGCGTTTGGGGTGTGGGTCATTCGTCCCCCGGCATGCGCTCGTAAGCCAGAAAGCTCTTGTTGGGTCGGCTGTCCATCAGGGTGCCGCATTTCTCACAGGTCACGCTATCAGTGGGCGTTTCGATCACGGCGACTTTGTATTTGGCTCCGCATTCGCATTGATGCGTTCCGGTGAGCCATTCTACGAATTCGGTCATGTCCGGACTATGCGCCCCGAATCGGTCGGTTGCCAGCCCGTAGGGCTGCCGCAATGCGCGATCCTTGGAACGACGCCCAAGACAATTGGGGCTTGTCTATTCGACGCCGCCTTGCGGCCTAGATTGCGACCGTGAAGCTCCCGGTCGTGTTGCACTCCGGGCATTCGAAAATTCGGACATCATAACCAGGTGCTGCGGGTTCGGTGCGCGCCAGCCTCATGGGCTTGCCGCATTTGGAGCACGGAAGGATTCCGATCTCTGCACGGCTGAATATTGGATTGGGATGAACGGATGACATCATGCTTCCCTCTGTTGGGCGGGAGCATGCAGCACTCTCTGTCACCGATAACTGCCGATACGGGGCGGTGATGGCATCAGCCTACCTCAACTCAGTTCTGACGCTGTGGTCAATATTGCTCTCTTTCAAAGAGACTTTGGCATCGCCAGGACCACTTCTCAACGCTCACGCAACTCTGAAACATGAGATCAGTATCGGGCAACGATGATGATTGCGACGACAATGAGTGCCGCGACCAGTGAAAGAGCGCGATCAAGTGTTTCCGATCTGGGCTTTGGGGCAGCGTCGGGCGGAGGCATGGCCTATTTCGGCGGCTGTAGTTCGCCGGTGAACCAGCCAACAGCCCCGGATTTCATGGGATCTGACGCTATGGCGATTTGTTCGACGTGATCGCATTTGGCGCATTCGAACGTGCGAAGTTCAAATCCTGTGGGCCCCGGCGAGATCCGCGCAAGCCTCATGCGCGTTCGGCATTTCGGGCAGCGGAGTTGCTGAATTGCGAGCAGTGGGATTGCGG
>JAUTWY010000509.1 GCA_030838305.1 Acidobacteriaceae bacterium | reverse complement strand
CGTTCATCCGGCGCCTCATCCCACTCCTCTGACAAGATCTCATTCGAAACTGCATTTACGCATATCCTGTGTACCTCGTTGCGCAGGTTCTCCCTTCGTGCATGCAGACAGATTATTTCAACGCCATGCTCAAAATGTTGCTTCTGTTTTTTTACTCGCAGATTCTCAGGATGTTCAGCAAACTCAAGCAGACCAATGAGCTCTGCAATTCGTATCGGCGTAAAAGGGGCGTTGCGACTGGTGTACAGTTTTTCGCCGCTGCGTATGTCAGGTTGCTGGAACGTCGCCACAACAATTCTGCGCCACCAGCGATCTTCCGCTTCCCATTTGAGCGTTAGATGTCCTTTCATCGGCACCTGCATCTGCACGACGAAATCTATCTCGAGCTGAAGAGGCCCGGAATCACGGCGGAGAACATTCGCCTGCTGCTCGGCGTTCATGAGTAATTGCTGGGCAGCGGAGTCTCTATCGGCTCTGAGCCGACCCGCAACACCGACCAGGAGAAAAGTCGCCAGGATCAGTTTCTTCATCAATCGACCGGATGAATAATCTTCTTGCAGACAGATGGTAACGATCGCCATCGCCTCGCAAACATGAGTTCCACATTCTCAGCGGGTCGCTCACTTCCCTTTCGCCCGCGCCGCGTTCACCTTGGCCAGCAAATCCTGCGACATGCCCTGCACCGGGCCGGAGATCTTCACAGCTTCCGTCAACACGTCGCGAGCCTCGTTCACCCGGCTCAGCTTGGCATAGGCAAATCCCAGACGGTAGAGCGCGATCGAATATTGCTTATCGTCCAACCCTTTAAGCAGTCCTGCGGCGGCCCTCAATTCGGGGATCGAGGCCGCCGTCTTGTCCTGCTTGATGAGCGCGTATCCCAGAATCGAATGCGCCATGCCCGCCGAGAGCTTGCGCGACTTGTCGGCATCCGGTTCCTCGGCCTTGGCAGCCGCTATTGCTTTTTGGGAGTAAGTGACCGCCTTGGCCACGCTGCCGGGCTTGGGATCGTCCACGTAAGAACCTGCCATCAGGAGCAAAGCAGGCAGCGAGTTAGGATTCGCCGCCAGCGTTTTCTCTCCGTATGCGATCAGCCGGGCCTGGTCGTTCAATTGTCCGGGGCCTAGCGTGTACATGGCGTAATTTGAAACCTGATCCTGGAACTTGGAATCCGGAAACGCCGTTGAATATTTCTCGATGTGGGCCATCCGGCTTTTGGGATCGGTCTCGCTGGCAATCACATTAAATCCTGCCGACTCAAGGAAGTCGCAGCTGTTCTTGGTCGAGCTCTTGTTCTCCTCGATCTGCCGCTTCCAATCGTCGTCAGTCATTCCATCAGGCTTAGGTTGTTTGCCGAGGGAGTGGCAAACTTCTCCCCCTTGGGCGGCATAGTCGATCAGCTTCTGATTATTCTTTGCCTGCTGCGCGGTGCTGGCCTGTGAGACGAGAGTATCCAGGTTGCGCGGCTGTGCCACCAGGGCCTTGTCGCCGTAGTCGAGCGCTTTCGCCAAATCACCCGTGGCTTGGTAGGCCTGCGAAAGCTGCGCGTTGCCGTAAGCCACGGCTGCTGGGTTTGACGAGTACTTCTGCACGAAGTCCGCGTACATGGCCAGCTTCTTGGAGGCGTCCTGCTCGGTCGAGATGGCTTGCAGATCCCGATCCTCAGGCGTGCCCGCGGGAATGTTGATCTTGTCCATCTGGGCGCCGGCCTGCGCCACTAGTAAAAGAATGCAGAGGAAAACAACCAGCGACCCTGCGTCGCGTTTCATAGGCCACCTCCGCCGTGGGTTAAGAAGGGATTCTCGATTTCCAACAGCAGGCGAATCCTAGCGCCGAATACAAGCGGAAGCAAGCAAAAGCAGTGGTCAGTGATTCAGTGATCAGTGGCTAGTGGTCCGTAAAATAATCGATTCAATACAGCCTTTACTGGCCACTGATCACTAACCGCTAGCCACCAGCCTTTCCTCCACTTCAGCTAAAGTAAACAGATGCGCGCCATTCTCAGCCAACGTCCGCTGCGTTTCGTGTTCGCCGCCAACGTGATTTCTATGTTGGGCAGCGGGATGAACTCGGCCGCCGTGGCCTGGTACATCCTCGAAGCCACACACTCGGAAAAGGCGCTCGGCACCTTTGCCGTTCTGCAAACCATTCCAGCCATGCTCATGCTTCCCTTCACCGGCGTGTTGATTGATCGCGAGGACCGCAGACGTCTGGTGATGTGGCTCGATGCCGTGCGCGCCGTCATCATTGTGATCGTCGCTATTCTGGCCTTTCGACACCGCGTACAAATATGGCAACTCTACTTGATGAATACTCTGGTCGCCGCGGGCTTCTGGATGTTTTGGCCGACCATTACCGCGCTGATTCAAGAACTCACGCCCGAAGGCCAGTTCGTGCAGTCGAACACATTTCTCTTGTCCGGCGTGCAGGGGGGATGGCTTATCGCGGGCGCGATTGTCGGTTTCATGTACAACCACATCGGCCTCGGCGGCGTGCTGCTGATCGATGTTTCCACTTACGTCGTCTCATTCCTATGCTACTTCGCCGTGCGCAAGGGACGCCACGTTGTGCCCCGGCCTGATGAGTTGCGCACAGATCTGCTCGCCGCGGAAAGCCAGTTCCAGCGCTTCTGGCGCGAGCTGCGCGAGGGCCTGCATTTTCTTCGTGACCATCGCGCTGTGGTGCTGCTCGGCATCAGTTGGGCATTGTTTCTTGGAGCCATGGTAACTGGCGTGGTCACAACTCCATCGCTCAGCGAACGCATTTTCCATGCGGGAGCAGTCGGTTACGGCTGGCTCAACGCCGGATGGGGCACCGGCGCGTTTCTCAGCGCACTGTATACCCCGGCAGTAATCGCCAGTCTTGGCGGACGCCGTTCTGTTGCGTTTTCGATGGCGATCATCGCCGCGTGCGTGATCTGCGCTCCAATCTCGCATTGGCTCGCCGCTGCAATTGGGCTCTACGGAATCATGGGATCGGCGCGCGGCATCGGCGGGATTGCCATGAACACCAGCCTGATGGAGATGGTCCCTCCACACCTCATGGGACGCGTGCAGAACGCGTTTTATTTCTTTGGGACTTTCCTGCAACTTGTGCTCGCGCTGGCAGTCGGCGCGGTCGCGCACAGAGTCAGCCTGGTTGCCGCTTTCGCTATTCTGGCCTGCGTGTACATGCTGTCGTTCATCGCTGCGAGCTGGCCGGTGGAAACCGCGGTGGAAGCAGAGAAGGTCGTCGCCATGAAATGAAATCAGTACTCCGTGTCCCTCTGTGTTAAAGATTGTGGGTTTGCCCTTGTAGCAAATGCGGGCGTCACGCTGTTATCCTTTCCCATTCCTAAGGAGCACTCATGTCCTCTGATCTGCAGAGCCGCAATGCTGTGGTTTTTGGAGTGGCGAACAAGCGTTCGATTGCCTGGTCCATCGCCCAGGGACTCCACGCCGCGGGCATGAAATTGGCCATCACTTATCAGAACGAACGTCTGGAACAGGAAGCCAGAGATCTCATACTTTCCCTGCCCGGGGCTGAAGGCTTCATGTGCGACGTCAGCAAAGACGAAGAAATCGACCGCCTCTTCGCCACACTCAAAGAGCGCTACGGCAAGCTGCACACCGTGGTGCACTCGGTCGCCTACGCTCCCGCCGAAGAATTGAAGGGAGACTTCGTCAACACCACGCGCGAAGGATTTCGCGTGGCGATGGATGTCAGCGTCTACTCGCTGATCGCGGTCGCCCGTGCCGCCGCGCCGCTCATGGAAGATGGCGGATCCATCCTGACCATGACGTACTACGCTTCACAGAAGGTCGTGCCGCGTTACAACGTGATGGCGGTAGCCAAGGCGGGTCTGGAGTGCTCCGTCCGCTATCTTGCCTATGAACTAGGAAAGAAGAAGATTCGCGTGAATGCTATTTCCGCTGGCCCGATCAAGACCCTTGCCGCCCGCGGCATCTCAGGCCTTAGCGACATGTTGAAATCACACGCCGAGCGCGCCCCCCTCGGCCGAAATGTTGAAGTCAAAGAGGTCGGTTCGACCGGAGTATTTCTAGCTTCCGACGCCAGCAGTGGCATCACCGGTGAAGTCATCTACGTGGATTGCGGATACAACATTATGGGGTTCTGAAAACAGTTCTCAGTTCTCGGTGCTCAGTTCTCAGTGCCGCGTATGGGATAATGGAACCATGCGAAGGAAGCGGCTGGTCCTGGTTTTCTTTTCCGCTGCTATTCTGTTTTCGATGCTGCGCGAGTGGAATGCGCCGGTCTCGTGCGCGCGAAGCAAGTTCCCGGTTGCCTCTCTTGCAGCGCCGTCCCGTCCGTAATTCTCTTTACATCGCAACCCGTCACGGA
This sequence comes from Acidobacteriaceae bacterium, assembly GCA_030838305.1. Taxonomy (GTDB): domain Bacteria; phylum Acidobacteriota; class Terriglobia; order Terriglobales; family Acidobacteriaceae; genus Sulfotelmatobacter. The sequence continues at coordinate 7,694 of JAUTWY010000509.1, read as the reverse complement.
ATTTTTCCTTATCGCATGAGGAACGAGAAACCATCGAACACGTATTCGTGCTTCCCATCTCTAGAAATCGGTTTGACTTCGCCACGGCGGACCTGCTGCATGGCGGTTACGACCTTCGGCAAGATGGCCGGGTCGCCCACCGGGACGTTATGCGCGGGCAGCAATAGAGTAAGCCGCGGCGCCATGGCAGCTAACTTCTGCATCGACACGACGTACGCGTCCAGATCAGTTTCCGGACGGTACAAGTAAATCGGCCCCGCATAAAACATATCTCCGGTGAATAGAAGGCCGTTCCTCTCGTCAAGCAGCGCGATGGAGTCGGGCGTATGGCCGGGCACGCTGATCACTTGTAATAGGCGCCCGCCCAGATCAATCTTGTCGCCATTGTGCAGCCCGTGAGCAATGTGGAACGGCTTGGTTGCGTACGCCTTCGCATCGAATCCGGCGGGCAGCGATCCGCAAATTTCATCGGGAGCAAGTTCCGCTTGCGCATCTTCTTTCGATCCCCGCGCGTTGGTGCGGGTGAAGTCCGTATCCATGCCGTAGAGGTCGCTGAATCGCCAGTTATCACCCACATGGTCGTTGTGAGTATGGGAGTTCAACACGCTCACCGGGAGCTTGGTCAATCCCTCGACCACCGCCTGGATATTGCTGATACCCATCCCGGTGTCGAACAGCAACGCCTTATTCCCGCCCACAATCAGATACGAGATAACTTCTTCCAGTTGGTGTGGTTCGTAAATCGCAAACACTCCCGGACGAATCTTGTACACCTCAAACCATCTGTCCGTGACTGGAACCCTTTCCAGCTTGCTGTATGCCGCGCGCGGCAGGTTTTTGCACCACTCTGGTGGTTGGGCTTGCTGAGCAGCCAGAGACGACACTAGCCAGATTGAGAGGAACAGACTCTTGAGTCTCTTCATGGTTTAGCACACGGGTTCGGGGGCGGAAGCGGAGGCGGGAATTGCTGCCATGAAGTTAATTCGGCTGGCGAGACCTCGTAGGCGCTAAGGCGCACCCAAGCTGACAGCGTAATCATAATGAGCAGAACGGCGACAACGGAGCCTCCGATAAGCTTGGGCGACAGCTCATGAATCGGTCTCAGTCCTTCTCCGCTAAGAAAAAATGATTTTACCGGAATGAAGAGCGCAATCACCATCACTAAGAAAAGTAGAACCGACTCGGCCCAAGCGCGAGCGGATCCCGGATAGTAGATTGCCGTGTAGATCCACTCAGGGATCGAAAGGCTACGCGGGTGCCCGAGGATCGGCATCACCATCAGCGGGAAAGCCCAAACCCACACTAGAATAAACATCACCGCCCACGTCCAATAAACACGCTTCAGGTAACCCATCCAGATCACGATCAGCCCGATGAGAATAACTGCCAGACAAACGACACTGAGATCGCTCCTCGTTAGGGTAGCCAACTGGTCGCCGCTATCAAGCCTGGCAAGCCAAATCCTGTCATGTTTGGTAATGACGTTCGCCCAGAAGTTCGGAATGAGGCAAACCGGCGCGATAGTAAAGAGCACGCTCGAGATAAAGACTGAGTCGACGCGGTTTCTCATGTCTGTCCTCCCAAAAGAACGCGCCTACCAGCTCCATTCTTACGCCAAAGGGCTAGGATTTCCCAGTTGGATGGCGAAAACAGGCTTCCCCCGATTATCCGAACGGGAGTTGTTTGTAGGACAGGCCCTCCAGGACAAGCTCTATCCAATTATCCGAATCCGCCGCCCGGTCTCCCCATCCCGTTCCAACGAAATCTCCACAGCCCGCTCCCGCAGCAACCGCGCGAATTTCTCTCCCCATTCAATCAGGAGAATACTATTGTCTGAGCGCAGATCGTCGAGTCCCAGCGTTTCCAATTCTCGTGGCGTATCGATGCGGTAGAGATCAATGTGGTAAAGATTGGCGCGCGGCCCGCGATACTCGTGCACCAGCGTGAAGGTGGGACTGGTGACGTCTTCTTCCTCTGCCGCTTCGAATCCGGCGGCAATTCCCTTGACCAGCGTAGTTTTCCCCGCGCCGAGATCACCGCGCAGCAGGACTAGCTTGGGGGGCGCCAGCAGCTCGATGAGAGTGCGTCCAAAGGCAATCGTTTCCTCCGCCGAGTGAGTCGTGATCTCCCGCGTCATCCCGAACAGTATAGCGACAGCGCGAAACCTAGATCGTCCGGGGCGCGCTAAAGATGGATGACTTCAGGCCCAGCAAGCTGCGGTCCGCCACATGGTCAAGCGACGTCCGCAATCGGCGGTGATCATCATCCTCCAGCGCGACGAAGCGGAAAGGCTGGAGGATGCCCTGCGCCGTCTTTCGCATGGGATTGAGAATTTCCGCCATGCCGTGCACTGGTCCCGACTGGGTTTGAAACGCAACTTCGACAAAGTCGCCCTGCGCCAGCGCGCGCGGCAGTTGTAGAAGTCCGCCAGTGATTGAGATGGATTGAAGTTTAGCTTTAGCGTGGCGGCCGTCTTCTAAACGAATCGCAGCCAGGACTACATCACCAAGCTGGACCCGGGCCGAGCGCCGCGAAGGATGCGGTTGGGGAAAATGGGTCATATATGTTGTTTGCACTATGACACTGCTTCTGGGCCGGTAACAGGTTACGGAAGCAGATGGCCGGATTCCAGTGCTGGGCGCGGGATTTGAGCGCTGTAACAGACGTGCCTTCAAGCACATCGCCTGCGTTAACTAAACCAGCAATGTCCGGATGGCCAGTCGCCAAAATTAGACTTTGCCGTCTGGTGCAGAGATTGGGTGCAGAGAGGGAGACGTCGGCAGCACATCTGACAATAACCCGGCGTTTCAACGCCGGGTAAAGGGGGGGCCTTCTTGAATCCGCGTCCCGCAGGAACGGCTGAAACCTTCCGGAACGATAAGCCGCGAATCGAATTACCTACAAACTGACCAACTCTTGCTGCGCCGCTCCCCGGGTCCGTTCGAACGCCGAGGGCAGTCCTCGAAGAAGATCCGTCGCAACCAGCGAATGTTCGCCCACGCTCTCGCGCATAACGTCGCCGGCGAGTCCGTGCAGACGCACCGCGGCAAGCACCGCCAAGAAGGCCTGCTTCGGATTCTGAGCGATCATCCCCGCGACCATGCCCGTCAGGATGTCTCCCGTACCACCGGTGGCCATCCCCGGATTGCCTGTTTTATTGACCCAAACTTCGCCGTCGGGGTGGGCCACCAATGTGCGATGCCCTTTAAGCACAACAATCACTTGATGTTTGCGCGCAAATTCTCGCGCCACTCCCAATCGGTTTTTTTGGACATCCGCGACAGTGCATCCGGCAAGCCGCGCCATCTCTCCCGGATGCGGGGTGATCACAACGGTTCGGCCCTTGCCATTCAATTCTTTATTGCGGCCGTCGAACGCATTCAGGCCATCGGCATCCACGACCATGGGACCTTCGATCCTGGCAAACAGCGTTCGTACCAACGCCGCAGTCTGCGGATCCCGCGAAATCCCCGGCCCGATGGCGACCGCGCTCTTCCCTTTTGCCAACTCCTCGATTCGTTTCCGCGCGGTGGCCGCGATAGTACCTTTCCTCGTCTCTGGTAAAGGTTCCGTCATCAACTCGGGATAGAATCCCGCCACGGTTCCGAGTATTGATTTCGGCGCCGCCACCGTCGAAAGTCCTGCGCCGCTGCGCAATGCGGCCATCCCCGCCATCGCCGCGGCTCCCGCTTTCCCGAGCGAACCTCCGGCCACCAACACATGCCCGTAGCTACCCTTATTCGACTCCGCCGGCCTCGGAGCGATCAATGACGCAATATCCTGCGCGGTGATCACATTCAGCTGCAGTGCAGAGACAATCGCTTCCTCCGGCGAGCCGATATCAGCAACTTCGGTTGGCCCTGTCGTTAATGAGCCGAACACGTGAGCCGGACGCGGCGCAGTAAAAGTGACAATCGCGTCGGCGCGCGGAATCGTTCCGGTCTGCGGACGCATGGCGTCGGCATCTGTGCCGGAAGGAATATCCACGGCGATCACAGGAACCTGGCTCGCACTCAGGATCGCAATCGCATCGGCGTAGAGTCCGCTCACCGGGGGTTTGAACCCCGTTCCTAATACGGCATCCAGATAGAGATCCGCGTGCAGTGAAGAAAGCACGCGTTCATTCTTCAACTGCTCGCTCGAATGCACAGCGACGGCAGCTGCGAGCAATTTCCCAAACATGACCGCAGCATCCCCCCGCAGATCGGCAGGGTTCGCCAGCAGGATTACCTGGACCTTCTTCCCGCGCTCATGCAACCGCCGCGCCGCTACGAATCCGTCACCGCCGTTATTCCCTTTGCCGCAAAAAACCGCGATGCGCCCCGCGGACTCGTGATGCGAGAGCACATACTTCGCCACGGCCGCGCCCGCATTCTCCATCAGCGTGAGCGAAGGCACTCTGAAGCCTTCGCTCGTCACACGGTCGATGGTTCGCATTTCTTCCGCAGAAACGATTTTCATAGAAACGGTGGCCAGTGTTCAGTCACCGGTGGCCAGTAACGTCTTCTTTCTGGCCACTGACCACTCTCTTCGACTGAACTATAAAACAAAAAGGCCCTCCGCGCCGGGCGGAGGGCTGGAAGAACCTTCTAGTCACCGATCACTGGCCGCTGCCCTTTGACCCCTGTTGAAGCGCCTGCACCCGGCTGTGCTTCACGCTGTAAGTGAAATACACCACCAGTCCGAGCGCCAGCCAGACTACCAGCCGGATCCAGTTCCACATTCCGAGCTTGTACATCATGTAACCGTTCGACACTACGCCAAGAACGGGAATGAGTGGAACCCAGGGAGTTCGGAAGGGACGCGGCTGGCTGGGATTTGTGTAGCGCAAAACCAACACGGAGACTGACACGATCACGAATGCCAGCAACGTGCCAATGTTCACCATCCTTCCGATGTCGTCGATGGGAGTCAGGCTGCCCACAACAGCCGCCAGCAGACCCACCAGAATGGTGTTCTTCCAGGGCGTTCTAAACTTGGGATGAACAGCCGCAAAGAATTTCTTCGGCAGCAGGCCGTCACTCGCCATTGAGTACAACACTCGCGTCTGGCCCAGCAACATTACCAGCATGACGCTGGTCAGCCCGGCCAGTGCGCCTAGCGTAATAATGTGCGAGGCGGTGGTTAGACCCCGGTCCAGAAACGCGCGGGCAACCGGCGCCTCAATGTTGATCTGCTGCCAGTGCACCATTCCTGTCAGAACCCCGGCTACGGCAATATATAAAACCGTACAGATCGCCAGCGAGGCGATCATGCCGATGGGCAAATCCCGCTGCGGATTCTTGGCCTCCTGCGCTGTCGTGGAAACCGCATCGAAGCCAATGTAGGCAAAGAATATGTAGGCAGCGCCGGCTCCAATTCCAGCAAGGCCATTCGGTGCGTAGGAGTGCCAATCCGTGCCCCAATTGCTGGCGTTGATGTAGCGAGCGCCGAGGGCAATCACGAAGAGTACAACCGAAACCTTGATGACGACGATCCCGGTATTAAACCTCGCACTCTCTTTGATGCCGACTACGAGAATCGCCGTGATGATGAGGGCGATGATGAAGGCCGGAAGATTCAGGCCGACCTCCATGCCGAACAGGTGTGGCGCTCCCAGCAGGTCATGCGCCCGTTGCACCAGTTCGGGTGACTGGGCGCTCACAATCGCGCTCACCTTATCGAGAAAGGATTGCGTACCCGGCACCAGCGAGGCATCCGTCGCCTGAGCCATCTGGCGCGCGATGGTATTCTCGGCGGTCTTCAACGCTGTCCAGTGATCGTAGGCCAACCACAGAGGCATTCGGATGTGAAATATTTTTAGAAGCTCGATGAAGTGGTTAGACCAGCCGGAAGACACGGCGCTGGCGCCCATGGCATATTCCAGCGTAAGGTCCCAGCCAATGATCCAGGCCAGCAATTCTCCCAGCGTCGCGTAAGCGTAAGTGTAGGCGCTGCCTGCCAGCGGAATCATGGCCGCAAACTCCGCGTAGCACAATCCGGCGAAAGCGCATCCCAAGCCAGACAGAACGAACGACAAGGTCAGTCCGGGACCCGCATACTGCGCGCCCAGTCCCACCATGACAAAGATTCCTGCCCCAATAATCGCGCCCACGCCAAGCGCGGTGAGTTGGAAAACCCCCAACGTTCGCTTAAGGCTGTGTTCCCCTGTTTCGCGGGCTTCTTCCATGAGCAGGTTCAGCGGCTTGGTTGCAAACAGATTTGCCATTCGTTTGGTTTCTCCTTGGGAGCTACGCCGACGCGCGCTTTGCGCCTGCACTTCTTGACCACGCGTAATATACTGGGATGCCGAGCAGAACGACAATCAATCCCGGCCACGTAAATTGAGGCTTGTAGCGCAATAGTACGACATCGATAAATAAAGCCATCACAATATAAATCGCGGGCAGCACCGGATACCCGATGGCGCGATAGGGACGCGGGGCGTCCGGACGCGTCCGGCGCAGCACGAACAATCCCACCATCGTCAACATATAGAAGAACAGCGCAGCGAAAATAATGTAGTCCAAGAGTTGCCCGTAGCTGCCCGAGATGCACAGCACGCACGTCCACACCATCTGCACCATCAACGAGACTGCCGGGGTCTTGTACGTGGGATGCAGCCGGGCAACGTTGCGGAAGAACAGACCGTCCTTCGCCATGGCGTAATACACGCGCGCGCCGGAGAGAATTAATCCGTTGTTGCAGCCGAAGCTGGAAATCATGATGGCCGCCGCCATCAACAGACCGCCCACCGGCCCCAGCATTTGCGTCATAACGGCTGTTCCTACGCGCTCCTCCGAGGCAAACTTGATCCCGCGCTCAAGAATCGTCGGGCCGTTGGCCACACCATCGAGCGGCAGCACGTTCAGGTAAACAAAATTGCAGGCGATGTAGAGCGCGATCACCACGCCAGTCCCCAGCGCCAGCGCCAGCGGCAGGTTGCGGCTGGGATTCTTCACTTCCCCGGCAGTGAAGGTCACGTTGTTCCAGGCATCGGCGGAGAACAGAGAACCAACTTGCGCTACGGCCAGTATCGTCAGCGTGCCGACCATCACGACCGGCCCGCCCACCCCCACCTGCACGGCGTGCTGCGCGCCCAGTCCCGCGTTGCGCCAGAAATGTCCGCTGAAATTTGCGGCCAGCGCGTGCGCATTTCGCCCCAGCGCAATGCCGAACAATGCCAGCCCCAGCAGCGCCGACACTTTGGCCGCCGTAAATACGTTCTGGATGAGTGCCCCGGTTTTCAGCCCAAAGATATTTACCACCGAGAGGAATACGACGAGCAGGATAGCGACCAGGTTCTGCGTGTTGATGCCCACATCCATATTGCCCAGGACCATGGATCCCAGACGAATGGGCGGGACCTTCCAGAGATGCAGAATCCAGTGGGAAGAAGAAACTGCAGGAAAGAAGACGCCCAGGAATTTGCCGAAAGCCACACCCACAGCCGCAATTGTCCCGGTCTGGATTACCAGAAACAACGTCCAGCCGTAGAGAAAGCCCCACAGCGGTCCGAGCGCTTCGCGGAGGTAAACATATTGTCCCCCAGCCCGCGGCATCATGGCCGCCAGTTCACCGTAGCTGAGCGCTCCGACGATGGTCAGGAACCCCGCGACGGCCCAGGCGCCGATCAGCAGGGCGGGAGAATCCACTTCGCGGGCAATCTCAGCCGAAACAATAAAGATGCCGGAGCCGATCATCGACCCCATGAC
>JAUTWY010000488.1 GCA_030838305.1 Acidobacteriaceae bacterium | reverse complement strand
AGTAAATGTTCCAGATGAAACAGGAGAATAATGCTCCCAGGGTTAGAAACACGGCTGCGCTATAAGGTCCCAAAGTATTTCCGCGGGTCATCGCATGCGTCATGAACGGGGCCCACAATCCCATTAGAATTCCTGACACTACGCAAGTGATGAGGCTCTTTTTTGACACCGAACGTCCCGCGGCTGCGAGGCTGCCGTAGGCTTTGCCATCGAAGAGAACCGCGACAAATGCGCATGCGACACCAAGGGCCAGTAGCATGCCGCTTCCCCTTGGTTGAAGCGCGTAACTCAAGACCGTCCCCACCACCAACGCGATTCCAATGGAGACGGGAAAAGCCACGGCGAGTCCCGCCATGTCAATTGCCGCCACCAGCAAAAGGTTGGCAAGATTAAACAGCGCTCCTCCGATCATGGCGTTGACAATGTTCGAAGTGTCCGCCGCGCGAAGGTTGTTCAGAAAGCTGTGCGCATCGTTTCCCGTACTCCCCATCGTGAAAGCCAGCACAAGCGAGATCAAAAAAATGCCGACCGCGTAGTCCCAATAGAAAAGCTCGAAGCGATAGTTCTTAACGCCCTTGTAGGTATTTGCCCAGGAACCCCAGCAAACGGCGCTGGTGATCATCATCAACAGCGCAATGCTCAGACTCGACGGTGTGAACAATCGGTTCTCCTTCGGATGCCGTAAGGAATGGGAAGTGTGTAACTGTACTCCTCTTTCTTTCCCCTCACAAGCGTTCGGCGCTCTCGGCGGTGAACAGCAAGAGCCGATTAACCGTCTGCTATCCTACCCGCGTGCCACGCACTTTTTTGATCGACACTGATACCGCGTCCGATGACGCCGTTGCTCTGATCATGGCCTTGCGAGCTCCGGATGTCCGCGTCGCCGCGATCACTACGGTCGCAGGGAATGTCGACGTTCAACAGGCCACGCGTAACGCGCTGTATACGGCGGACCTTTGCGGAGCCAATGTCCCGGTTTATTCCGGAGCAGAAAAGCCACTGCTGCGTGAGTACTCGAACGCGACCTGGTTTCACGGCCGCGACGGCTTGGGTGATCACAATTACCCGCCGCCGCGTCGATCGCCCGGAAAGATGCATGCGGTCGATGCCATCATCGAAACGGTCGAAGCCAACCCCGGCCTCGTGATCGTGACCCTGGCGCCTCTCACAAACCTCGCTCTCGCCTTGGCCAAGAAACCGGGAATCGCCGCAGAAGTAGGACGTTGCGTCGTCATGGGCGGCGCCCCGTGCTGTGAGGGAAATGTGACGCCGGCTGCCGAATACAACATCTGGGTCGATCCGGAGGCGGCCCGCGTCGTGATTCTCAGCGGATTGCCAGTAGAACTTATCGGATGGCAACTCTCGCGCGGAGAGGCAGTGGTGGAGGAACGAGATATTTCGCTGATCCAAGGATTCAAGACCGAGCTTGCCCGCTTTGCCATCGAGTGCAACAGTCATGCGCGACGGGCGTACAAGATGCAGACCGGAGAGGACGGAATCTCGCTGCCCGACCCCACAGCCATGTGCATTGCCTTAGACCCTTCGATCGGGACCGAATGGAGCGAGCACTACGTCGAGGTCGAAACGCAGAGTGAACTGACGAGAGGCATGACCGTTGTGGATCGTCTGAATGTGGCCGAGGATGATCGCAACCGCGCGGTATGGGCACCCACACTGCGCGCCCGTCGCAAAGCGAAAGTGTGCTGGAGGCTCGACACGAAACGGTGGAAGGAAGCACTCTTCTCGGCTCTCCGCTAGCGACGCATTGAGGCGAAAAATCCTAACGGCTACCCATTCTCCTGGGAATAGGTGGATCGCCGTAAAAACTCTCCCTGTCCGGCGCGGCCCAGGAATTTGTCGCCTTGCACCACCACGCGCCCCCTGGAGAGAACGATGTCAGGCATGCCCGTCACCTCGATACCTTCAAACATCGAGTAATCCACGCGCATGTGGTGAGTCTTGGCGCTGATCGTATGGGTGCGCTTGGGATCGAAGATTACAAGATCGGCATCGCTGCCAACGGCGATCGTTCCTTTCCGCGGATACAAGCCAAAGAGTTTCGCCGGAGTGGTTGAAACCAGCTCGACAAATCGATTCACGTTGAAACGGCCCTGGGCAACTCCGCCGGAATAAATCAGGCTCATGCGGTGTTCGATGCCCGGACCGCCATTCGGAATCTTGGTGAAGTCGTCTCGTCCCAGTTCTTTCTGGTCCTTGAAACAAAATGGACAGTGGTCGGTGGAGACGACTTGGAGATGATCGCGTTTGAGACCGTTCCAGAGCTTTTCCTGATGCCACTTTTCACGCAGGGGTGGTGTAAAAACATATTTCGCACCTTCGAAGTCGGGCACATCGAAGTTCTCAATTGAGAGATACAGATACTGCGGGCAGGTTTCTGCATAGACGGGAAGACCTCGATCGCGGGCCTCGCGAACTTTCTCGAGAGCCTCATGGCAGCTCAAATGAACAATGTAGATCGGAGCTCCCGCCATTTCCGCAAGAGCAATCGCGCGCGAGACGGCCTCGGCCTCAGCCGTGGTAGGCCGGGTAAGCGCGTGATATTTGGGAGCCTTCTTTCCTTCGGCCAGCGCCTGCTGAACAATCACGTCGATTGCGCTGCCGTTTTCAGCGTGCATGCAAATCAGGCCGCCGTTTTTTGCGGTGGTCTGTAGCGCCCGGAAGATGCTCGCGTCATCGAGCATGAAGACCCCGGGATAGGCCATGAAAAGCTTAAAACTGGTCACGCCTTCACCAACCAGAGCATTCATCTGCTGCAACTGGCCAGCGCTGATGTCGGTGACGATGCAGTGAAAAGCGTAGTCGCAGACAGCCTTCTCTGATGCTTTCGCCATCCAGGTGTCGAAGGCTTGGCGCAGCGGCTGGCCTTTGTATTGAATGGCAAAGTCGATCAACGTAGTCGTTCCGCCGAACGCGGCGGCACGCGTACCGGTTTCAAAATCATCGGCGCTGGTGGTGCCGCCGAAGGGCATGTCGAGATGCGTGTGAACGTCGATGCCGCCAGGAAAAACATACTTTGCCGAGGCATCCAGCACCTTCGTGGCGTTTTGTCGAGGAAGGTCTTTACCTATGGCGCTGATTTTGCCATCGCTGATGGCAACATCCGCCACGTAGGTATCAGTTGCAGTCACTACCGATCCGCTGCTGATGATCGTGTCAAAGCCCATTGATCCCCCGCGCAACTTAGATGAAACAGGAATTCTATGCTAAACTGCCGCTCCTCAGCTTCGGAGAGTAACGAGAAAGAGTCGCCATGCAGTTTGGCATCACCTTAAAGCCAGATATCTCGGTCGAGCGCATCGTTGGGTTGACGCGGCAGGCCGAAGCCGCGGGCTTCGAGTACGGATGGCTTTTCGATTCCCACGTTTTGTGGATGGATCCATATCCGCTGCTCACTCTCATGGCGGCGAACACGCAACGGATGCGGCTCGGCACATTGGTCACTAATCCCGCCGTTCGCGACCTTACAGTTACGTCCAGTTTGTTCGCAACGCTGAATCTGATTTCCGGTGACAGGATGGAACTGGGCATTGGTCGGGGAGATAGCTCCAGACGTGTGCTTGGCAAGAAGCCCGTCAGTTGGTCACAGTTGGAGACCGCGGTAAAGATTTTTCGCGATCTGACTGCCAGCCGCGAGATTGAATATGAGGGGCAGCCGACCCGGCTCACGTGGGCCAAGATTTCTCCGCGAGTTTGGATCGCTGGTTATGGTCCCAAGGTGCTGCACATGGCGGGCCGCGTGGCCGATGGAATCATTCTGCAGTTCGCAGATCCTGATTTGATTTCGTGGTGTCTTGGCTTTGTGAAAGAAGGCGCCCGCGCCGCTGGCCGCGATCCGAGCGAAATTGGAGTAATGGCAGCAGCTCCAGTTTGGGTGTCAGATGACTTGGCCATCGCGCGTGAACGCGTGCGCTGGTTTCCGGCGCTGGTGTCCAATCACGTGATGGATCTCATTCGGCAGTACAAGCCCGAAGATCTGCCGCCGGCACTCACATCGTACGTGCAGGATCGCGGTGACTACGACTATCTGCACCACTGCGTTGTCGAAAGTGACAATGCCAATTTTGTTTCTGACGAAGTGGTCGATCGCTTTTGTGTCGTCGGACCGGTTAAGACTCATCAAGAAAAACTTCGCAAGCTGGCTAGCGTCGGAGTCACGCAATTCAACTTATATCTGATGTGCGGAGACGAAGAGGAATCGCTCGACATCTACCAGCGTGAAGTTTTGCCGCCGTTCCAGAAAGCCGCTAAGACGAAACGCTGAAAGCTACGAAGTTGTCGCCGGCGAGAGCACAGTCGGACGCAGTGACTTCATCATGACGTAGTAGACCGCAAAGGAAACGGCAAATCCGACAAACCACGAATAGTCATAAAGAACTCGCAGCGATGGAACCGCCAAGCCGATGAGCGCCGTCCCTGCTCCCAACGCCAGCGCAATCACGGCGCGCCAGTTGAATCCATTGGAATATTCGTACGCGCCCCCGCGCAGATAGAGATCATCCACCTGCAGAACGCGTCGTCTTACCACGAAATAATCGCAAATCATGATGCCGGCGACCGGGCCAAGAAACGCTGCGTAGCCGCCCAGCCAGCCGAGAATGAAAGTGTTGTAGTCGGCCAACAGCTTCCACGGCATGAGTGCGATACCCATGAAGCAAGTGATCACGCCTCCGGTACGGAAACTGATTCGCCGAGGCCATAGATTGGAAAAGTCATTTGCTGGCGATACCACATTCGCCCCTATATTGACGTTCAGCGTAGCCAGCAGAATTGCGATCAGGGAGATCACGACCGCGACAGGAGAATGAAAGCGGCTGAGCAGTTGCACCGGATCTGAGATTGCCGTCCCGTAAATAACCACGGTGGCCGAGGTCACGGCAATGCCGATAAAGGCGTAGAGCGTCATTGTGGTGGGCAGTGCCAGCGCTTGCCCGATCATTTGCTCGCGCTGGTTGCGTGCGAACCGGGTGAAATCCGGAATGTTCAACGAGACCGTTGCCCAGAAACCTACGGTGCCATTCAGGGCTGGAATCAGAAACTTCAGAAAATCGGCGAAGTTCGTGAATCGCGAAGGCGCGGCCAGCATGGGACCGAAGCCGCCCGCACTGTGATAAGCCCACCCCAAAAGAAGTAGACCAACCGCCAAGAGTACAGGCGCGCTAATGCCTTGCAGAATGCGAATGTATTCAATTCCCATGAGAATGACGGCGAGGTTAATCAGCCAAAACAAAAGAAAGCATACGGCTGTAGCGTAGGGGAAGTTTTTCCATCCGGGCGCAATCGTAGCCAGGAGCGTGCTGATGGCTTCGCCGCCGATCCAGGTTTGAATGCCGAACCATCCGCAGGCCACCAGGGCGCGCAGGATTGCCGCCACGTTAGCCCCCAGGACTCCAAATGACGCACGCGCCAAGACAGGAAATGGAACTCCATACTTGGCCCCAGGGTGCGAGTTTAAGAGCATCGGCACCAGCACGATCACGTTTCCGAGAAAAATCGTCACGACCGCTTGTCTCCAGTTCATTCCGCCCTGGATCAAACTCGCCGCCAGCATGTAGGTGAGGATGTTCACCGACATCGAAATCCAAAGCGCCGCAAAGTTGTAGGTCCCCCAGTGCCGGCGATCGGCCTGCGCGGGCGCAAGGTCGGGATTATAGAGAGAGCTGGATTCGATTCGAGATGGAGGCTGAGGCTGTGCGTTCTGCGTCATGGTGGGAATGGAATTCTCTGGGGCGCTTCAATCCGCGGCGGCAGCCTCTCCAGTCTGCGCAGTGAGGGGACCGTAGCTCTCCGGCCGGCGATCGCGGAAGAACTGCCAAACTTTGCGTACTTCCCCAATCATGTCCAGGTCGAGGTCCGCCACCACCACTTCGTCTTTATCCCGGCTGGCTTGCGCGATAATCTTGCCGCGTGGATTGCAGAAGTAGCTTTTGCCATAAAACTCGCCAATGCTCCACGGCTTTTCGACGCCAACGCGATTGACGGCGCCCACAAAGTAGCCATTGGCAACAGCGTGCGCCGGCTGTTCAAGTTCCCACAGGTATTCCGAGAGACCGGCAACAGTCGCCGAAGGATTGAAGACGATCTCTGCTCCGTTCAATCCCAGAATGCGCGCGCCTTCCGGGAAATGGCGGTCGTAGCAAATGTAAACTCCGACCCGCGCGTACTTTGTTTCAAAGACGGGATACCCGCCGTCGCCGGGAGTGAAGTAAAACTTCTCCCAGAATCCGGGATGGCAGTGCGGGATGTGATGCTTGCGATACTTTCCCAGATAGCGGCCGTCGGCATCGATGACCGCCGCGGTATTGAAATACACGCCGGGCATTTGCTCTTCGTAGACCGGGACCACAATCACCATGCGATGTTTAGCGGCGATCTTCTGCATCATGCGAACCGTCGGGCCGTCCGGCACGCGTTCCGTCATCTCATACCAGCGAGCGTTCTGCTCTGCGCAAAAATACGGACCGTAGAAAAGTTCCTGCAGGCAGAGAATCTGCGTCTTTTTTCTCGCCGCCTGCTCGATCAACTTCAGATGCTTGTCGATCATCGCCTTTCTGATCTGGGCGAGCGGACGCTCGGTGCTGAGCGCGTTGCGGGCTTGAATCAGGGCACAGCGTACATTTCGAGGCATGAGACCAGGACCTCCGAGGAACGCAACTATAGCAGAAAACTTCGGCGAGTCTGGCGGCCACCCCGGGCGAAAAGACAGTTGGTTGACGCGAACGCCAGGGCGCCTCCGTGTTGTTGCAACGAGAAAATGTCCTATTAACTGCAACGAGACTTTGTCACCCCCGTTGTCGTTTAAGTAACGGCTGCCAAAGCGGGGCGGCCGGAGAGGTTATAGATGCGGGGCATCGGAGTTTTT
>JAUTWY010000479.1 GCA_030838305.1 Acidobacteriaceae bacterium | reverse complement strand
CGATGATGCCGGCATACCCAACCACCAGATCGCGGTCGTTGGATACATCACCTGAAGTTGCATATTTTATGAGCTCGGCGCCACGCGCGCCGAGCTTTTTCGTTGCGGTCAACATTGCGATGGCCGGGCCGACGCCGCACATGCTGACGTGCTGCCGGATGACCACTTGGTGGAGGGCGCGGGCGTCGAGACGGAGCATTGGTTCGATCGCGGTGTGGTCCTTCACCCGGGTGATGGCGTCCGATTCATAATGATTCATATCGCTGGAGGCGACGATCAGCACCGGACTGGTCTGGGCTGCGATGACATCCGCGATTGCGTTGCCGAGTTGGTCGAGAGCTTCGAACTGCGACGTACCCAGAGCGATCGGAACGAATCTGAGATTGGGTTGTAAAAATTGCAGAAACGGCAACTCGACCTCGGCGGCGTGTTCCGTAAGATGGGCGACTGAATCTTCCTGTAAAAGTGGACAATGCTGCATGAGGGCCGCAGCGAAACGACTGTCGATGGAAACATCTCCCAAAGGCGTCTCCCATGTACCTTCGCTGACAATTGCCAGCGCACGGCCCATGCCGGTGTGGTTGGGACACAACACGAGGCAGAGTTCTGGAATCGCCAATGCGGCAAATACGGCGCCCGCGACGTGGCCGGAATAAACGTAGCCCGCGTGGGGAACGAGACAGCCCAGTGCCCGGACCGAGTCTTGCTCCTCAGGCCGACTGAGATAACTCCGAACATCTTCGCGGAGAACCTGAGGATCATGGGGATAGAATCGCCCCGCAACGGCTGGATGGCGCACTGATGCCGCGCTCATAAATACTCTTCTCCGCGAATCGAGGTTCAGCAGAACGCTTGCAAACTGAGGCTATGCTACGAGGGGTCGCCGGAATTTCGCAAGGCGTGAAACAGGCCGGCGCTCTGTTCCAGACTCAATGTCTCAGCCCTGGCAGTCGATTTGACCTTCGCCTCAGCCAGGGCCGCGCGCAAATCAGCTTCCGCATACTTGGATTTGAGATTGTTCCATAGAGTTTTACGCTTCTGGCCAAAGGAAAGCTTCAGGAAATCGATGAAGGCATGATTACCGTTACCATCCGTGTGCAGGCCGAGCTCCTGTTGTCGCGGCGCTATGGTGAGGCGTAAGGCGGCGGAATGCACTTTCGGCGGCGGAGCGAATGCGCCAGGCGGCAAGGTGAAAAGCTTCTCGACGCGGGCATAGAGCTGCGCGGTAGCGGAAAGCAGGCCGTAGTCACGGGTGCCGGGTTGGGCGGCAATGCGATCTGCAACCTCGCGCTGCACCAGGATGACTACTGTCTCAAAGTACTTGGAATAATCCAACAAGCGCAGCAGGATATCGGAAGTGATGTAGTAGGGCAGATTGCCGATCACCTTGGCGGGAGCCGGCTTGAATTCGATGCCGGGGCGCCGCAGACCTGGCTTGGGACCAAATAGAGAATCGATATCGACGGAGAGAACGTCGGCCTCGATCACCTCAACGTTAGAGAACATCCCGAAACGCAGGCGAAGCTGGGCCGCCAGAACCCGGTCGAGTTCGACGGCGATGAGGCGCTGCGCGCGCTTGGCGAGCAGGGAAGTGAGGATTCCCCGTCCGGGACCGACTTCGAGCACGGTGTGCTGCGAAACGTCGCCCAGGGCATCGACAATTGGCAAGGCAAAACTGTCATCGGCGAGGAAGTGCTGTCCCAACTTGGGCTTATGTTGCGGACGGCGCGTGGACACGACCTTCGGCACGTTGACCCTCTTTTCCTTGGGCATATAGACTGAAAAGTTGCCCGCGTGCATTGTGCGCGGGAAGTTTCGGTCCCGCAACATATATTCCATCATAGCGCGCGCCCGCGAAAAACGGGTCTTGCCCGGGAGGAGTTTCATGCATATCGCATTTGTAGCTTCGGAAGGTGTTCCGTTTTCGAAGACTGGTGGTTTGGCCGACGTGGTGGGCGCGTTGCCGCGCGCTTTGGCGGCGTTGGGGCATCAGGTGACCGTATACCTACCTCGTTACCGGCAAACCAAACTGACTGAGCCTGCTGTCGCGGTTCCTAGTATCACCATTCCTTTTGACGACAAATACCGCTTCGCCTCGGTAGTGTCGGGTGGAAGCCAGTCGGGAGTACGCTTTTACTTTGTCGACTTCCCAGAGTACTTCGAGCGCGACGCGCTTTACGGCACTCCGGCGGGCGATTATCCAGATAATGCCGAGCGCTTCGCACTATTTTCTCGCGCAGTGCTGGAGGCGACAAAGATCCTGGGAGTGCCGCAGGTTTTCCATTGTCACGACTGGCAGTCGGCGCTGGTGCCGGTGTTGCTGCGGACTGTGTACGCTGAGGACCCCGCCTTCCGCGAAGTCGGCACCGTATTCACTATCCACAACATGGGGTACCAGGGCCTGTTCCCGCCGGAGACACTGCCTCTGCTGATGCTGCCTTGGGATTTATTCACGATGTCGAAGATGGAGTTTTTTGGCCAGGTAAATTTTCTGAAAGGAGCGCTGACGTATTCCGACTATGTCACTACGGTGAGCCGGAAATATAGCCAGGAAATTCAAACTGCGGAGTACGGCTTTGGACTCGAGGGCGTGTTGCGCGACCGGGCCGGGACGGTCACGGGAATCCTGAATGGTGTTGACTACGAGGAGTGGAGTCCGCAGATGGATAAGTTCATCACGGCAAAATATTCGCCGCAGGATCTGGCCGGCAAGGCACTCTGCAAGATGGATCTGCTAACTGCGTTCGGGATGAGCAATGCAGATCCGAAGGTTCCGGTGATCGGTATTGTGTCGCGTTTCGCGGCACAGAAAGGGTTTGACCTGATCGCGCAGATCATGGACCGGTTGGCGCGCGAAGAGATGACTGTGGTCGCGCTGGGCGCGGGCGATAAGCGGTACGAAGAAATGTTTGTCCGCCTCAACAAGCAGTTCCCCAACAAAATCGCGGTGAAGGTGGCTTACGACAATGCCATCGCACACAAGATTGAAGCTGGATCTGACATGTTCCTGATGCCTTCGAAGTATGAGCCCTGCGGATTGAATCAGATCTACAGTTTGAAATACGGAACGGTGCCGATCGTGCGTGCAACCGGTGGCCTCGACGATACGATTGAGCCGTGGGACGCGCGCACTGGCAAAGGTACTGGCTTCAAGTTCACGGAATACAACGGTGAGGTCTTACTGTTGACCATCAAGCAGGCGCTACAGGCCTTCCGCGACCAGACTTCGTGGCAGGTGCTGATGCGCAATGGCATGAACAAGGACTTCTCCTGGAATGCCTCGGCTCGCGAGTATGGAAAGATTTATGAACGAGTGCGCCAGGCGCGGAGCGTGACGCCGGTGCTGGAGAAAGTGCTGGCGTAGCGGCGCACCATCCTGAAGTTGTCATCCCGAGCGCAGCGAGCGACCTTAGTTTCTGCCGGTGCACCATATCATGCCGGTGCACGCAAGAACCAAAGTCCCTCGCTGCGCTCGGGATGACATTGTGTTTGAGTCGAACATAGTTCAGCGTGGGGCACTCCGATCGGGCTGCTACAATTCCGCCAGTATGTCCGCTGCACCTCATGTGCCGGCTTTCCCGCGAACCATCTTCCACGTCGACATGGACGCCTTCTTCGTGTCGGTGGAAGAACTGTACGACCCTTCATTGAAAGGCAAAGCGGTAGTTGTTGGAGGGCAACGCGACGAACGTGGCGTGGTTTCGGCCGCGTCGTATCCGGCGCGCAAGTTCGGGGTGCATTCAGCGCTGCCGCTGCGAACCGCGGCGAAGCTTTGTCCGCAGGCGATTTTTGTTGACGGTCACCCGGAGCGTTATCGCGAGTGCTCGGAAAAAGTCTTCAAAGTGCTGACATCGTTCTCGCCACAGGTGGAGATGGCATCGATCGACGAAGCTTACCTCGACATGACGGGCACCGCGCGGTTGCATGGGCCGCCATTGAAGGCCGCGCACAAGCTGCATCAGCGGATGAAGGACGAGACGCAGTTGAATTGTTCGATCGGCATCGGTTCGTCGCGGTTGATTGCGAAGGTGTCGTCCGCGCAGGCCAAACCCAATGGCGTGTTGTGGATCGTTCCCGGTGAAGAGTCGAGGTTCCTTGCTCCGCTGGATGTCCGAGCCATTCCCGGTGTTGGCAAGGTGATGGAGAGCCATCTACATCAGTTGGGAATTAGCAGAGTCGGGGACTTGGCGCGCTTGGAAGAGTCTGAACTTGAGGAGCGATTCGGTAAATGGGGACTGGCGCTTGCAGGCAAGGCCCGCGGGGAGGATGCTGGAGGATGGTTCGATGCCGAAGTTGGCGCCGACACCGACGCCAAGTCAATCAGTCATGAACATACATATAACGAAGACACTGCGGACACGAGCCAGCTCGAATCCACCTTGATGCGGCTTTCCGAGATGGTGGGACGTCGCTTGCGCGAAGCGAAATTCCACGCCCGCACTATTCAACTCAAGCTGCGCTACAAAGACTTCACCACCATCACTCGCGCCCACACGTTGCCGGCACCGACTCAACTCGATGGCGAAATCTTTGAGCAGGTGCGAACGCTATTTCGCAAGAACTGGAAGCCGGGCAGGCAGGTTCGGCTGCTGGGCGTGCAGGCCTCGTCCTGGGAGAAACAGGCAGAGCAGATCAGCCTGTTGGAAGGGGGAAAGCAGCAGCGTTGGAAAGATGCGCTGGCAGTCGCCGACCGCTTGCGCGACAAGTTCGGCGAATCGAGCGTTTCGCTGGCTGCTGGGTTGCGGGGAGGTTTCCGCGAACGCACACACGAAAATCCAGCCGGGCTGCCGGGCAAGGGCAAGACCAAACCAGAATAGTTAGAAAACATCGGAGTTGACCATGTTGCCGATGGCACAATAAGATTTCCGGTCGCCTTCCAGTAATTGTCAGGAGATCAACATGAACGAAGTTCTGAGGGGAATTTGTGCCTCGATTGCCTTCTCGCTATCCCTCCTTTCGTTGTTTCCGCCAAAGGCCGCCGCACAAAGTGATCCGCCGCTGCTTCTGCGCTTTCCAACGGTAAACAAAACTCAAATCGTATTCAACTACGGCGGTGATCTGTGGATCGTGAGCCGCGACGGCGGCGATGCGCGACGGCTGACTTCCGGGATTGGCGTGGAGACTGTTCCCAACTTTTCTCCTGACGGAACGATGATTGCGTTTACCGGCGAGTACGACGGAAACCGCGATGTGTACGTGATCGCGGCTACCGGAGGCGTGCCCCGGCGGCTGACGTTCCATCCTGCCGAAGAATATGTTTTGGGCTGGACCCCTGACGGCAAGAAGATTGTGTTCAGCTCCTGGGGCAGAAGCTTTCGCCATTTTGAGGACCAACTCTACACCGTACCAGTGGAAGGCGGGTTCCCCACTCAACTGCCGGTACCCATCGGTGAGGAAACTTCGTTCTCGCCCGACGGCACGCACCTGGCATATGTGCCGCATCCGCAATGGCAGGCGGCGTGGAAGCGTTATCACGGCGGGCAGACTACACCCATCTGGATCGCCGATCTCAAAGATTCCAGCGTGGTGAAGGTTCCCCGAGAAAACTCGAATGACCACTATCCCATGTGGGTGGGCGACACCATCTATTTTCTGTCGGACCGCAATGGCCCGGTGAGTTTATTTGCTTACGACACCAAGCGCAGGCAAGTGTCGGAAGCTCTGCACAGCGATGGCTTGGATTTCAAGACTGCATCGGCGGGGCCGGATGCCATCGTCATTGAGCAATTCGGCGCAATCAAGCTTTATGACCTCGGCACGCATCAGGCGAAGAATGTTTCCATTCGTGTGACGGGCGATCTGGATGCGGTACGGGCGCACTTCGCCAAGGTCGAACCTAAGCGCATTCAGAATTTCAGCATCTCGCCCACGGGCGCGCGAGCTGTGTTCGAAGCTTGGGGAGAGATCTTCACAGTACCAACCGATAAAGGCGACATCCGCAACCTGACGCGCAGTCCGGCCACGGCCGAACGCGATCCGGCGTGGTCGCCAGATGGAAAATCAATTGCCTATTTCTCGGATGAGCGCGGGGAATACGAATTGTGCATACGCGCCCAGAACGGCTTGGGCGAGGTGCGGCATATCAATCTGGGGAATCCGCCGTCGTTTTTCTACGGCCCCACGTGGTCGCCCGACAGCAAGAAGATTGCCTATACCGACAAGCGATTGCATCTCTGGTACATCGATCTCGACAATGCTCAGCCGAAGCTGGTTGACACCGACTATTTTGGAGGGTTCGGGCCGACGCAACTCGGCCAGACCTGGGCTCCCGACAGTAAGTGGCTCGCATACGCCAGGCAACTCGCCAGCGGCTTGCATGCGGTGTATGTATATTCGCTCGAGCAAGGCAAGACTTCGCAGATTACGGATGGGATGAGCGATGCTGTGTATCCGAGTTTCGATAAGAACGGCAAATATCTCTATTTCGCGGCATCGACTGACACGGGCCTCTCCACCGCGGGGCTCGATATGTCGAGCGACGAGCATCGGATTTCACGCAACGCATACGTCGCAGTGCTCAGCAAAGACCTGCCATCACCCCTGGCGCCGGAGAGCGATGAAGAAAAAGCGGGCGCGGCCGACAAGGACAAGCCTTCCGATAAGGCTGCCGACAAGAGTAAAGACAAAGACAAACCGAAGGACAAGGAGAAGGAGAAAGACAAGGCGCGTGACAAGTCCGACGACAAGGATGGACATAAGGACGACAAAGAAAAAGAAAAGAAAGACGAGCCTGTCATAGTCAAGATCGATCTTGACGGGATCGGCCAGCGCATTCTTTCCTTGCCGATTCCGGCTAAGAATTACGTGAACATTCGCTCCGGGAAATCGGGGATTCTGTTCCTGCAAGAGGCGCCGAACGTGGTGACAGAAGATGAACAGGAAAACCTGGCGACGATAATTCAGAAGTTTGATTTGAGCAAGCGCAAAGTGGACAAATGGATCGAGGAAGTGAACGACTACACGATCTCTTTCGATGGCGACAAAATTCTTTATCGCAAGGGGGAGGCGTGGTCAACCGCATCGGCCGAGGAAGCACCCACTTCCGGCGGCCCTCCAAAGCCTGGTCTAGGTCCGTTGAAGTTGGATGGTTGGGAAGTCTATGTCGAACCGCGGGCCGTCTGGAAACAGATTTACAACGAGACGTGGCGCATCGAGCGTGACTTTTTCTACGATCCTCACTACCACGGGCTTGATCTGGAAAAGGCAAAGAAGAAGTATGAACCTTATCTGGATGGGATCGCCTCCCGCGAAGAACTCAGTTATTTGTTTCAGGAGTGCCTCGGCGAACTTACGGTAGGCCACATGTTCGTGGGCGGAGGCGAGACGCCGGAGGCGAAGAAAATGAAAGGCGGACTGCTGGGCGCTGACTACAGCCTGGAGAATGGACGCTATCGTCTTGCGAAAGTGTTTGACGGAGAAAACTGGAATCCGGGATTGCAAGCGCCGCTTACGCAACCCGGCGTGAACGTAAAAGCCGGCGAATACATTCTCGCGGTGAATGGACGCGAACTCCATGCGCAAGACAATATTTATAGCTTCTTCGAGGAGACAGCAGGGAAGCAGGTGGTGCTGAAGATTGGAGCAAATCCTGACGGCAAGGACAAAGAGAAAGATGCGCGCGACGTCACGGTGGTACCCGTGGAGAGCGAGGAAAACCTGCGCCATCTGGCATGGATTGAAGGCAATCGCCGCGCGGTGGAACAGGCCACTGGAGGCCGGGTTGCCTACGTCTACGTGCCCAACACCGGAGGCGCCGGTTATACCAGTTTCAATCGCTACTTTTTCTCGCAGGTCGGGAAAGAAGCGGCGATCATCGACGAACGCTTTAACGAAGGGGGACAACTCGCCGATTACATCATTGACTATTTGCGGCGGCCAATGATGAGCAAAGTGGTTACGCGCGAAGGCCACGATTGGTCCAGTCCGTCGGAGGCGATCTACGGGCCGAAGGTGATGCTCATTAATGAAATGTCAGGCTCGGGCGGCGACGCACTGCCGTGGTATTTCCGCAAGGCTGGCGTCGGGACGCTGATAGGAAAGAGAACGTGGGGAGGCCTGGTTGGCATTGGCGGCTATCCTGAACTGATCGATGGCGGTCATGTCACCGCGCCGCGAGCCGCTCTCTATGGTCTTAACGGGGAATGGGAAGTGGAGAATCACGGGGTTCCTCCAGACATTGAAGTCGATCTCGAACCCACTGCTTATCGGCAAGGACACGATGCGCAACTCGACAAGGCAATCGAGGTCGTGATGCAGCAATTGAAGGAACATCCGCTGCCGAAGTATCAGAGGCCTGCATACCCGAACTATCACGAGAACGATGGCTTGGGAGCGAAGTAATAATTCAGCAAAGAACGAAGGCCGGGTATCCCGGAAGGTGATTCCGGATCCCGGCCTGCGTCTTATTGCAACTTGGAGTAGAGCTCTGTTTAGTTGCCCGTTGGCGAGTTCGCGGCGGATGTAGCCGGCGCGGTGCTCGGTGTGGTCGAGGCGCCCCAGCGTGCCAGCCGCGGATAGAAAGGCGTGACTTCGAACGGCATTTTGTCACGCGCCGAGGTGATGGCGACCGGAGCCGTCTTCACCATTTCTGCCTTGTCGTCCCACGGATTGATCTTCACGCGACCACCCAGCGGAAGGGCCGCAACCTGATCCAATTTAGTGTTGTCGAGCGCCGGACCATGACTGGCCAGAGCGGACAACCGGGTGACGGTTCCATTCTCCGCCAGCGGATTCCCCAGGTGCGTGGTTAATAGAGCACTAAGCTGAGGAGCGCGGATTTGCAGCGCCCTCAGGAATAAGCCCACGTTGTCGAGTTTTTGCGCGTAAGGTGAATTGTTCAGCAAGTCCACAGCCTTCTTGTCAGCCGCGGCTTCTTCTTCGGGAATGTGCTTGAATCCCAGATTGTTGTAGGTGGAATTGTCCGAAAACAGCATGCGGTCGTTGAAGGCAAACTTGCTGCCTAGGTTGTGGCCGAGCACGATGTGCGCGAGTTCATGCGAGAGCACCGCCGCGAGGCTGGCCTCGTCGGGAAGTACGTCGATTAATCCTCGGCTGATGACGATGGTGTTGCCGACGCTGAAGGTTTCGAGAGGCGCCGTGAGCAGCACGCGAGTGCGTACCGGACGCGGCAGATCGATGTTGTTGGTGACCTCCAGGTTATTTACTACGGTCTGGAGAATGTGATCGACGTCGCCTTCCGGCGCGAGCAATCCAGCGCGGGTGAGGCGCTCGATAACGTTGTCTTCGGCCTGTTGCTGCCACTGCCGCTCAGCCTGCAAGGGAGACGCATCCTGCATGGTGGCGGTCTCATCTTTTACGCTGTCGACGCGGATCTGTGTGAGTTCGTCGTTCCCGCCCTCTTTCTTCAGGTCATAGCCCCAGATGCGGGTCTGCGCCTTGAAGGCCGTCTTGTTTTTCACGCCCGCGCTGAAGTCGCCTTCTTCGCTGTAAATGTAAGCCGGGACCCAGTAGCCCGGAATCAGGTTCAAGCGCCAGCTATCCATATGGAAGAAGTAGGCATTTCGAGGTGCGGGAGCGTAGGTGCCGTTCAGGCGGACAATGTTGAAGTCCTGATCTTCGACCCAGACTCGGCCCAGGAAGCGTCCTTTGCCGGCGGACTTTTTGGGCGTGACGTCAAATACCAGACAGCGGACGTCACCTAGAAATTCGCGGCGGATGTAGTGGAACTCGTAGTGCGAGCGGTCAAAATCGGTATGGTCGACATAAACCATCCAGGAGAAGCCGAGGGGCTGGTATTGCACCTTGAAGAGTTTATTGAAGCCACCCATCAGGCGGGCCTGCATGCCCTTGCTCTCTTCCTTCAGGTAATCCTTGCGGTCGACGGACTCGCCCATATCCATGCGCCCGAGGAAGTAGTGATCGTCGCTTGGGACCGCGCCAAGTTGCGCGTCCGCGCTTAAATTCTGCAGATAAGTCTCGACCACCGGCGTCCGGTTGGAGAGCGCCTTCATCAGAGCGTGTTCCCGCTCGATGAAGCGATCCACGACCTGATCCATGGTGACGGGCTGAGGCAGTGCGGACGGAGTCGGCGCCGGAGCAGTTGGCTGCGGAGACGCTTGCGGCGCGGCCGCTGGTTGAGCTGCAACGGGCAAGGCCGCCGCTTCGCCCGCAGGCTGCGCGGCAGCAGAACGTTCCGGCCCCGGCGTGATCTGCGTGGTGGAAGCAGGGGCGGGTTGTCGCGACTCCACGACCTGCTGCGCGGCAGCGCTCACCGAAACTAGCAGTGCGGCTGTGAACATCCATTTTTTCGAAGTACGCATAACTCTTTCTCTCTCCAGGTTTCTTGAACCGATATCGTCTTGTACCCGTGGCTTCCGTGAACCAATCGCCCTAAACTCGCCTCGCAGCTTGATGACCAACAACCAAATTGTCCGGCCTTAAAGACCGTCGAATTGCCCGCACTTTAGTACGCCATCTGAAACGACACATGCACGATTGCCGTTGAATCCATCGGCAGTCCGTTCCTCAGTGCCGGCTTGAAACGCATCTTGTTGGCGGCTGCGATCGCGGCTTCATCCAGGCCGTGACCTAGGCCTTTCACCACGCGATTCACGTGCAGCGTCCCGTTGGCGCCAAACATCACTTCCAATAGAACCTCGCCTTCCAGCTTCAGACTGCGAGCTTCGTCGGTATAAACCGGTTGCGGCTTGAATGTGATTTCCACCGAATTTGTGGGCGGTCCCGAATCTACCTGGGCAAGTTTCGGTGCGTTGTGTACCACTTGCTCTGACCCGAATCCGCCGGTCGAAATTCCGCTTCCGCGTCCGTTGCTGCGGCCGTCGCCCTTCCCTCCGTTGGCAATGCCATTGCCGAAGTCGGCGCTGGCCACCGTGCCCTTGATACCTTTTGCGCCGCCTGAGCCATTGCCCTGGCCTGCGCCTGCGGGCATTTCGAAGGCACCGGTCTGTGCCGCGTATAGCTTGGCGTTCGGCTTCCCCGTGCCTTGCAAGCCGTTGGGATCTCCAAAGCCTCCGGTCTGCACTTTCTGTACGGCGGCATTCACCGTAGGAGCTACCGAACTGCCGGAGAATTCTCCGGTATGTAAGAGTTGTGGACGCGCTCCACCGGCAGATGCCATTTTCAACTGGGGAGCCGCGAACTGATTCACCACTACCTTGGGCGCTTCGACGGGTTCAGCCGCCGTGTGAAGGACCTCACGGGGTACGATCATTTTCGGTTGTTCGAATACGGGAGCCGGGGGCAGCAGCTTTGCCTTTACCACTACGGCCTTCACTTTGAGGGGCGCAGGTTCCGGCCTCATCGCTGGAAGGGGAATCAACGCAGTGACGCGATATTCCTTGAGTTGAATCCCGTCTGGAAACAAGAGCCCTACATTAATGAGAAGCAGGGTCACCAGCGCGATGAACGCGTAGCCGGTCGCCAGCGCGCGCCGGTCGATTTTGCGCTCCGGCAAAATGCCGAGCTGAAAGCCCTGTTGATACGTAGCCATGTTTGAACTCCAGGGGATCCAGGACCGAGGGAGCGGACCGGGATTGGAGTTCTCACATTACGGGAGAAAGGACAGGGGGTAAACGTGTCCACGGCCCTTGACCAAAAGTAACCACAGAAGGCCGCTCCTAGGACTGCGTCCAGAACGGGCCGGAAGCGCGGGAAGTTCCCCCTTAAGCGCCCATCTCTGCCTGGCGTTGCCTGCGAAACCAGGCAAAAACAGGTACACCCGCCAGAATTACCAGCAATCCATAAAGGGAGTTTGGCCAGTCGCTGCGAAACGTATAGTAGAGAAGAGCCGCTGCCACTGCGATAAATACAGCCGGGACGAGAGGATAACCGAACATTCGATATGGCCGCGGAGCATTGGGATCGCGCCAACGGAAGACGAAAACCGTGCTGCCCGCGATCATATAGAAGAGCCATTCCGCGAAGATTGCGAGCGAAAAAAGCTGGCGAAAATTTCCTCCCAGCAGCAGAAGGGCAATCGACATGATTGCCTGCAAGACAATCGCAACCGAAGGGGTATGAAAGCGCGGATGCACTTCGGCCAGGGCCGAGAAAAAATATCCGTCGCGGGCCACTGCAAACGGAACACGAGCACCGCTCATGATGGTGCCGTTCAACGTGACCAGCATCGAGATCGCCATGCCGGCGGATACGATGCTTGCGCCCATACGTCCCATAATCAGCGCCACCGCATCGGAGGCAGGCCGGGGGGATGCTGCAATCACGCTCGCCGGCAGGACATACTGCACCCCGGCATTCACCAGAGCATACAGCACCCCAACGGTCCCCACGCCTGCAATCAGAGCGATGGGAATATTTCGCTCTGGACGCTTCACTTCCCCGGCCACCATGTTCAGGTCGTTCCAGCCGTCGTAGGCCCACAGCGCCGCCACCAGCGCCGCCATGAAACCGGCGATCCCGCCCTTGGCTCCGGTGAAGGTTCCGGCGAAGTTGCTCCAACCCCGCCCCGGAGCGCTGCCGCCGCCGCTGAAGCATACGAACACGATGCCGAGAATGATTGCCACTTTCAGTACCGTGAACACGAGTTGGAATTCTCCAGCCTTTTTCACTCCAATGTAGTTCAACAGGGAAATAAGGATGGCCGCCGCGATGGCCACAAGCTGGCCCCAAGTGATCGCGAAGGGCGTGGCCACCACATTGGTAGGGAAGAACGAGAAGATCGAAAACGTGCCCAGGATCCGAACCAGTCCGGTTGCAATGCTGGCCACCGACGCCGGTTTAGCGATGACGAACCAGGTCCAGGCGTAGAGAAATCCTCCGAGCGGTCCGTAAGCGTCGCGGACATAAACATATTCGCCGCCCGCCTGCGGCTTCATGGCCCCCAGCTCGGCGTAAGTGAGCGCGCCAAAAAAGGACAGCAGCCCGCCCACAAGCCAAGCCAGATATACCAACTTTGCCGAACCCACGGCCTGCATCATCTCTGCGGGCACCAGAAAAATTCCGCTGCCAATGATCGTTCCGACGACTACGGCCGCGGCGTGACTGACGCCCAGGTCGCGAGCCAGCTCGGGTCGGGTTGTCGTCCGCTCTGTTAATTCCGGCATGATCGAAGTGTGCCAGTATACGTCACACGATGAAGGCAACAGCTTCTAAGCGCAGAGATCGCGAAGGAAGTCGCTAAGAACGCGGCGAAAGTCTGTGATCTTGTTCCTCCTCGCGATCTCCGCGGCCTTCTTTGCGCCCTCCGCGTTTAAAAGCTTTTTTCCCGCATCAATAAGCTTGCAGCATATCCCACCGCAAAAGTGACGATCGTGCCCATCATCACCCACCACGTCCACGGGACGCGCGTGCCCCACAAATACAATTCCACCCCGAATCCAAACAACATTCCCACGATCGCGCCACTTTGGTTGGCTCTTTTCGTCAGCACGCCCAGCAAGAAGACGCCGAGCAGCGCTCCGTAGGCCACGGAGGCAATTTGTAGACCCACTTCAATCACTCGCCCAACCTTGTGCAGTGCAATCACTGCAAGCGCAAACAGCGCGAGAGCCCAGAGGAATGTAGAAAATCTCGAGATGCGCATTTTTAGACGCTCGTCGGCATGAGGACGAAAGCGCACATAGAAGTCCATAATGGAAGTAGACGATAGAGCATTCAACGCAGCACTCAGATTTGACATTGCGGCCGCCAGGATTGCTGCAATCAGCAGGCCGGAAATTCCATGCGGCATTCGGCTGACGATAAACGTCGGGTAGATCCGGTCTGGTTTTCCGAAGTTCGCCGAGGGCAAGCCGTAATATGCCCACAGCATCACTCCTACGATCAGAAACAGCGCAAACTGGAACAAGATCGCGACCCCGCTTGAAAGCAGCGCTGTAACGGATTGTTTCTGGCTTCGCGCCGCTAGCAGACGCTGCACAATCAATTGGTCGGTGCCGTGGCTAGCCGTCGTCAAGAACGTGCCGCCGATCACGCCCGCCCAGAACGTGTAAGGAATCCACAGGGTAGGCCTGAAGTCGAAGACCTGCAGCTTGCCCGCGCTTGCCGCCGCGGCGTGAATCGCAGTCCATCCCCCGGGAACAAGATGCAGAATCGTTACCAATCCCACCAATGTTCCGCCAACATAAATCACTGTCTGCACCACGTCGGTCCAGATGACCGCTGCCAGCCCGCCCTCGAAGGTATAGATGAGAGTCAATATAGTGATAATCGCGATCGAAGCCACCTCGCCCGTGCCGAGCGCAATCGACACGACGATCGAGACGGCATACACGCGCACTCCTTCGGCCGCCGCTCGCGTCAACAGAAACAGGCCGGCAGTCAGCGAGCGTAGTCCGCGCCCAAACCGGCGTTCAATCAATTCATAAGCGGTATAGAGATCGCCGCGAAAATAATGCGGCAGCAGCACAAAACTGATGACCACCCGGCCGACCACGTATCCCAGCACCACCTGCAGAAATGTGAGATTGGTATCGTAGGCAAGCCCGGGGATGCTGATGATGGTGAGCGTACTCGTCTCGGCGGCAACAATGGAAAGCGCGATGGCCCACCATGGAATGTCCCGTCCCGCAAGGAAATAGTCCCGCAGCGAGCGCTGTCGCTTGCGGAAGCGGAGCCCGAATAACGTGATGCCAACCAGATACACTGCAATGATCGCGAGATCGAGTTTGTCGAGGCCCATGCGGTGTGCCGGATACCTAAATCACTTTTCGCGCCACAATATCTTTGGGATCGTACGGCCTGGACGAACACATCGCCAACCACAAAGGCTGCTGTCCATCGTTGCGCACCGCAAGCGCACAGCCTGGTAAGACTAGGACCATCATTGCGCTGCTGCCGTCAAAGCTGTGGCAGTGCACAGGCGTGCCCTCACCTTCGTCGCAGTGCAACGACCAAGTCGGACCGGGAAGTACAATGACGACCTGGCGCTTGCGCACGTGATAGTGATTTCC